>JALHPA010000718.1 GCA_022842745.1 Pirellulales bacterium | reverse complement strand
TACGCTAGCGAAGGAGCGGCTTGGTTTTTGCCCGCGCGTGCCGTTGCGGGAGGGGTTGATCAAGACGATCGAGTGGTTCCGGACGATCGACGTGAACCAATACCGGCCGCCGTCGCCGAACTACTGAGGTTGGGACGCGGCGCCAGTACGGCGCGTGGTGTGCTCAGTATCTTCTACTGCCGACGGCCCAGCACGAGCGAATCTGGAGCCGTCGACCAGCGCACGTTTCCTAGGGTGTTGCCCCTGGCGGGCGGTTCGCGGTAACGCCATATTGGAATTTTCACCCGGGACGGCGGTATGCGCTCTCATTCGACGACAATCTTGACGGTGCGCCACGGGGGCAAGGTGGCGATCGGCGGCGACGGGCAGGTGACGCTCGGGACGGCGATCATGAAGGCCGACGCCAACAAGATCCGCCGGTTGCTCGACAACAAGGTGATCACCGGGTTCGCCGGGGCGAGCGCGGATGCTTTTGCGCTATTGGAGCGGTTCGAGGCCAAGCTGAAGGACTATCCGGGGAACGTGCCGCGCGCGGCGACGGAACTGGCCAAGGATTGGCGGACCGATCGGGCGTTGCGGCGGCTGGAGGCGCTATTGGCGGTGGTGGACGTCAAACACACGCTCTTGGTGACCGGCAACGGGGATGTGATTCAGCCGACGGACGGGATTTTGGGGATTGGCTCGGGGGGCAACTACGCGGTCGCGGCTGCGCGGGCTTTGGTGGCGCATTCCAGTCTGTCGGCGGGGGAGATCGTGCGGCGGTCGCTGGAGATCGCGTCGGGGATCGATATTTATACGAATACGCAGATCGTGGTTGAGGAGTTATCGTGCGAGACCTGACCCCAAGGGAGATCGTGGCCGAGTTGGACCGGCACATTGTCGGGCAGGGGGCGGCCAAACGGGCCGTGGCGATTGCCATCCGGAACCGCTGGCGGCGGCAGCAGTTGCCTGCCGAACTGCGGCAGGAGATTGCGCCCAAGAACATCATGATGATCGGCCCGACCGGGGTGGGAAAGACGGAGATTGCGCGGCGGCTGGCGAAATTGACCGGGGCGCCTTTTTTGAAGGTGGAGGCGACGAAGTACACCGAGGTGGGCTACTACGGCCGCGACGTGGAGAGCATGATTCGCGAGTTGGTGGAAAGCTCGATCAGCCTGGTCGAGGAACGGGAGCGAAAAGTAGTCGAGGAGGAAGCTCAGCAGCGGGTGGAGGAGCGGCTGCTGGATTTGTTGGCGCCGGCGCCGATCCGGTTCGAAACGACGACCGAAGTGGACGAACACTCGGCCACGGCGCGGTACGAGCGGACGCGGGAAAAGATGCGGGCGATGCTGGCGGCCGGCGAGCTGGAGCAGCGCAAGGTCGAGGTGTCGATCGAGCAGAAGGCGACGCCGGTCATGCTGAGCGGGATGGGGTTGGAGCAGGTCGACATGGACCTGCAGGGGATGTTCGAGAAGATTCTGCCGAAGAATACCGTGCGGCGGGAGCTACCCGTGGCCGACGCGCGGAAGGTGCTGTTCGCCCACGAGTGCGAGGCGCTGGTCAACAAGGAGAAGGTTCACACGGCGGCGATCGACCTGGCGGAAAACCTGGGGATTATTTTTCTGGACGAGGTGGACAAGATCGTGGCGGGGGAAGCGACGCGTGGGGTGGATGTTTCGCGGCAGGGGGTGCAGCGGGACCTGTTGCCGATCGTCGAGGGGACGACGGTGCAGACGAAGTACGGCTACGTGCGGACCGATCATATCCTGTTTATCGCGGCGGGGGCGTTCCACCGTGCCAAGCCGAGCGACCTGATGCCGGAACTGCAGGGGCGGTTTCCGATTCGGGTGGAGCTGCTGGATCTGACGAAGGAGGATTTCGTGCGGATTCTGACCGAGCCGAAGAGCGCGCTCACGAAGCAATACACGGCGCTATTGGGGGCGGAAGGGGTGGAACTGGAGTTCACGCCGGAGGCGATCGAGGGATTGGCGGATTATGCTTTCCAGGTGAACCAGAAGACGCAGAATATCGGCGCCCGGCGGCTGTACACGATCATGGAGCGGCTGTTGGAGGATTTGAGCTTCGAGGCGCCTGAGAAGAAGGGGGACCGGATCCGGCTGACGGCGGAGAGCGTGCGCGAGAAGCTCGAGGCGCTGAGCCAGGATGAGGACCTGAGCAAGTTTATTCTTTGAGACGGGCCGGCGGCTGCGCTGGGGCAGAGTTTCAAGCGCGCGGCGAGCCGGGGCTGGCATTTTCGCGGGCCAGGCGGGCGGCGACCGTAATGGCTTCGACCATGCCGCTGGTTTCGGCGCGGCCTTGCCAGGCGAGGTCGAACGCGGTGCCGTGGGCGACGCTGGTGCGCACAATGGGGAGGCCGAGCGTCACGTTGACGGCGCGGTGCATGCCGAGGAGTTTGACGGCG
Organism: Pirellulales bacterium; assembly: GCA_022842745.1. Classification (GTDB taxonomy): domain Bacteria; phylum Planctomycetota; class Planctomycetia; order Pirellulales; family JALHPA01; genus JALHPA01. The sequence continues at coordinate 331 of JALHPA010000718.1, read as the reverse complement.
ATATGGCCCTGGTCGTGGACCATGGCCGCGACGCCGTCGAACTCGCCGTCCCGCGCGCGGACCATCAGCGTGTCGGCGGCGATGGGACCGGCGACGTCAAGACCTTCATCGCGCAGGCGGGCAACGGCGGGGGCGATGAGGCGCGATTCTTCGTCGCCGAAGAGGCCTTCTTCGCCGGCATGGGGATTTAACGCGGCGGCCGCCAAGCGGGGGGGGGAACCTTTGAGGGTCGACATCATGCCGTGCAGCAGGCGGACCGTGCGGCAGATGATCTCCGTGGAGAGATGGTCGATGGCGTCCCGCAGGGCCATGTGCAGAGTGACGTGGGCCA
>JALHPA010000717.1 GCA_022842745.1 Pirellulales bacterium | reverse complement strand
CCCCCAGCGGCGGCGGCGCCGCTTGCAGATCCGCGGGCGCCAGCAGCGGCAAAGCGTCCGTCCCCTCATGCAGCGCCCGTGCCGACAACCCCATCCCCGGCAAGATCGCCCCTCCTAGGAATTCCCCCCCCGTGGAAATCAGATCCACGGTAATCGCGGTCCCCAGGTCGATCACGATCGCTGGCCGCCCGGACCCCCGCACCCGGTTCACTCCCACCGCCCCCAGCAGCCGGTCGATCCCCACCCGCTCCGGCGCCGCCAGCCGCACCCGCAACGGCAAATTCCGCTGCTCGATCGGTCGAATGTTCTCTCCGGCGCCCGCCGCTTCATTGGCGGCCAGCCACTCCAAGAGCCTCTTGGCGGCCGGACGATTCACGCTCGCCACCCTCCAGACCCGCGGGGCCGCACACCCCTCCAGCCACTTCCGTAGCGTTGCTTCGTCCAGCGACGCCGACGACTGGTTGTGAATCGCCACCGGCGAGGGGAGCCGCCTTGACCGCGCCTCAACGTCGAACAGCCCAAACTTCGTCTGGCTATTACCGATGTCCACCGCGATCAACGCCGGCCCGCCGGAGGGATTCATGCGCCCCGCGCCTCCTCGGCCGCCCGCCGGTCCAGCGCCTCGGCGATCGAAAACAACAGCCGGTCCAGCCCGTCTCCCGTCGCCGAGCTGATCGCCAACGGGGCGCGTCCCAGAATCTCCCCCAGCCGTTCGATCGCCCCCTCCGCCTCCGGCAGCTCGCTCTTCGTCACCGCCACGATCTCCGGCCGCCGCGCCAGTTCGTCCGAATACTGCGCCAGCTCGTGCCGCACCGCCAGGTAGTTCGCCCCCGGTTCGCTCCCATCCACCGGCGCAGGCTCCACCAGATGCACGAGAATCCCCGCCCGCTCGATGTGCCGCAAAAACTCGTGCCCCAGCCCCACCCCCTGCGATGCCCCCTCGATCAATCCCGGCAAATCCGCCAGCACGAACGACCGGTCCGCATGAATCGACACCAGACCCAGGTTCGGAACCTTCGTCGTGAACGGATACGCGGCGATCTCCGGCCGCGCCCGCGACAATCGGCTCAATAGCGTGCTCTTGCCGGCGTTCGGTTTGCCGATCAACCCCACGTCGGCAATCACCTTCAATTCCAAGATCAAATGCCGCTGTTCCCCTTCCCCCGGCGGGCTGGACTCCCGCGGCGCGCGATTCGTCGCGCTCTTGAAATGGGCGTTCCCCTTCCCCCCGCGGCCCCCCCGCGCAACCACCACCTGGTCCTCCGCCTGCACCAGGTCCTTCATCATCAAGCCCGACTCGGCGTCCATGACGACCGTCCCAGGCGGCACGTGGAGCACCAAATCCTCGGCATTGCGGCCGTGCCGGTCGTCCCCCTCCCCGTTCCGACCCGATTCCGCCCGCCAGTGTTTCTTCATCGACAGCGCCGCCAGGCTATCCACCCCCGGCCGCGCTACCAGCACCACGCTCCCCCCCGGCCCCCCCGCCCCCCCCGTCCGGCCCCCCGCGCGGCACGTACTTCTCCCGCCGGAAACTTACGCACCCCTTCCCGCCATTCCCCGCCGCGACAAAAATCTTCACCCGGTCGACAAACATGCGGCGCAACAGCCTCGGCAAGACAAATCGGAACAGCGAACCCCAATTCTATCCCTCGCAACAGCTTACGCCAAACGGCCTGCACTACTTCCCATTCCTGTCCCCCTTCGCATTGACTCCCCACACCTCAAACTTCACCATACCCGCTCTCCTGCGCTCCGCCGTTCGCCAGAAAGGATGCTCATGCTCACGGTATTCCTCCTCATTTGCTCCAATACCTTCATGACGATCGCCTGGTACGGGCATCTTCGCTTCAAAACCGCCCCGCTGTTGGTTGCGATTCTGGTGAGCTGGCTGATCGCCCTTCCCGAGTACCTGTTCCAAGTCCCTGCCAACCGCTACGGTCATGCCTGGGGCGGCTTTTCCGCCCCCCAGCTCAAAATCCTTCAGGAAGTGATTTCCGTCACCGCGTTTTTGGCCTTCAATGCCTGGTTCCTCCGCGACCCCGTCCGCTGGACCGACTGGCTCGGGTTCGGTTTGATCCTCGCCGCCGTGGCCGTGATGACGATCCCCCGGCTCTCCGCCAGCCACCCCTAAAAAACGACTTCGCGACCAATCACGGACACCTTGCAAGGACCACCGCATGGGCGAACAGCGCGCGCACGATCCGGTCCTGTTCCTCCTGGCGGCCTTCAGTCGCCACGCGGCCGTCCTGGACTGGGCGCAGGAAAGGGCCGTTAGCCTCTTCGGACCGATCGCTCTGGCGAGCGAGCGCTTCCCCTTCACCGAGACCGCCTATTACGCCCCCACCATGGGCGACGGCCTGCTCAAGTGCTTCTGGGCCTTCGAGCGCCCCTACGATCCCGAACATCTGCCCGACGCCAAGCTACAAACCAATGCCTGGGAGGTCGAACTGGCGAACCGCGTTCGCCAGGGGAAGCTGTTTCCGTCAGAAAATATCGCCGAGAGCCGCCCGCTAAACCTCGACCCTGGCTACCTCACTCCGGCCAAGCTGGTCCTGGCCTCGACCAAGGACTTTGCCCACCGCATCTACCTCCGCGACGGAATCTTCGCCGAGATCACGCTCCACTTCCGCCGCGGCGCATGGTTGCCCCACGAGTTCACCTTCCCCGACTACCGCCGCCCCGACTACCAGGCGTTCTTTACGCGCTGCCGCAACTGGCTGCTCAGTCGCCGCCCCC
>JALHPA010000716.1 GCA_022842745.1 Pirellulales bacterium | reverse complement strand
CGGACGCGCGGGTGGACGAGGTGCTGGACGAGGTGTTTGAGCTGTTTTTGGAACTGGGGGCGGACGAGAGTTTGGCGGATTTTCCGTACATTTATGCGTCGTCTCGGCACGGGTACGCCACGCACGACCCGGCGGATCGGGAGGGGACGATGCAGCCGCTGTTGGACATGGTGCTGGACAAGGTTCCGGGGCCGGACGTGGATCCGGAGGCGCCGCTGCAGATGCTGGTGACGACTTTGGACTGGTCGGACTACGTGGGGCGGATCGCGATTGGGCGGGTGCAGTCGGGGAAGCTGCGGCGGGGGCAAACGGTGGCGCTGATGCAGGCGGACGAGCAGGTCGTAACGGCGAAGGCGGCGGGATTGCACTTGTTTGACAAGTTGGGGCGGGTGGAGGTGGAGGAAGCGACGGCGGGGGAGATTGCGGCGGTGGTGGGGCTGTCGGAGATCGAGATTGGGGATACGATCGCGGACCCGGAGCGGCCGGTGGCGCTGCCGCGGCTGGCTGTGGACGAGCCGACGCTGCAGATGGTGTTTGGGATCAACAATTCGCCGTTCGCGGGACGGGTGGGGAAGTACGTGACGACGCGGAACCTGCGGGACCGGCTGGAGAAGGAGCTGGAGAAGAACGTGGCGCTGCGGGTGGATCCGATCGAGGGGAGCGACCAGTTCGCGGTTTCGGGGCGGGGGCTGTTGCACTTGTCGGTGTTGATCGAGACGATGCGGCGGGAGGGGTACGAGCTCTCGGTGGGGAAACCGCGGGTGATCACGCATAGTGTGAACGGGGTGACGCACGAGCCGTTTGAATCGCTGGTGGTGGAGGTGCCGCACGACAAGATGGGACCGGTGATGGAAATGGTGGGGGCACGGCGGGGGCGGACGGTCGAGCTGCACACGCGGGGGGACTATGCGCATTTGCTGTTTTCGATTCCGGCGCGGGGGTTGATTGGACTGCGGACACGGCTGTTGAACGCCACGCAGGGGACGGCGATCATCCATCACCGGTTCGAGGCGTACCGGCCGATGGAAGGGGAGATCGGGGGGCGGCCGAACGGGGTGCTGGTTTCGATGTGCGGGGGGAAGGCGGTGGCGTTTGGGCTGGATGGCTTGCAGGAACGGGCCGATTTGTTCATCGCCCCAGGGAACGAGGTGTATGAAGGAATGATCGTGGGGGAGAACAGCCGGGAAGGGGATATGACGGTGAATCCCACGAAGGAGAAGAAGCTGACGAACATGCGGGCGACGGGATCGGACCGCAACATTCTGCTGAAGCCGCCGCGGCAGTTGACGCTGGAGATGGCGCTGGAGTACATCGAGGAGGACGAGGTGGTGGAAGTGACTCCGGACAATATCCGGCTGCGGAAGATTTTGCGGCAGGAGCACGAGCGGCGGAAGGAAGCGCGGAAGCGGGCGTAGGGCCGGCTGGGGGGGGCAGTTGGGCAGGGGCTAAAAATCGGGGCTTCGGCGGTGACGGGGCTGCGGCGTGACGGGGTTGGAGCCGCCGACATAATGGCGGCCGGTGGTGACGCGCGGGGTGGGGGCTAGTCTCTTGAATGCTGAGCCGCGGGGGATTTTCGGCGGCGACGGATGGGGAAATGCGCTGTAGCGGGATGTGCGGAAACGCGCGCGGAAAAAATACTTGCCGAGCCGGGTTGCAAAAGCGGCGGGGGTTGTTAAATTCTCACTCCGTGGGACGAAGGCCCCTACAAAACACTATTCAGATGGTTTTGTGGGAAGGTCGCCCAAATCGTCTCTCGAGTCATGCGGCACGGAAGCGACGGATAACCCCCGGGACCGTCGATGGAGCACGTTGTTCGTTCGGTCCGTCCAAGCGGCGGAGCGGGCTGGCGTGTTCGGTCGATTTTTCACGGACTGGAAGTGAATGTTGCACCGGCGATGAACGCGAGCGATGTCTGCCCATCCCGAATTCCTGTTAGGCGAGTTCTCTCGCACGCTGGACGAGCGGTATCGCTTGTCGCTGCCGCCGGAGTTGGCCGAGCCGCTAACGGCGGAGGGTCTGGATTGCATTGTGGCCAAGGAGCAACTTGGGTGTTTGAGTCTGTGGAGCGCCGCGCACTGGCAGCGGCGGTTGGACGAGGGGGTGGAACTAGTCAAAGGAAAGATGCGTGCCGGGCGGCTGGAGGGGCGGTGGGAGGAGGTGCAGTTGTTGGGGCGGCTGTTATCGACTCGGCAGCGGCCGGTGCAATTGGCGGGACGTGGGCGACTGGTGGTGCCGGAGGGATTTCGCGAGTTTTTGGCGGTGGAGGCGGGAGGCGAAGTGCTGGTCGTGGGGGCAGGGGTGTGCGTGGAGTTGTGGCAGCCGAGCGCCTGGCAGAGCCATTTGGCGGCGCGGATGCCGGAATTTCGGGCGTTGTTCGATCGTTTGGCGAATTAGTGGATGGTGTTGGACAAGTCTCCCAGGACGCAGGGCCCACGCGGCCGCAAGGAGCAGGACGGAAGCGGGTCAAACGGATTGCCCGGCACGAGCCTTATGTCCAGCGCCCGGCTGGTGGGGCATGTGACTTCCGCGTCGGCCCTGCATCCCGCGGGATTTGTGCTCGTTTGTTTAGCAGCGGGGCGTTTTTTTTGAGGAGCGGCGCGCGGCGCCGCAGCGGCGTTTTACCGGCAACCGCGGCCATGCCCGGATTGAAGTGCGATCTTGCTTGACCCCTGTCTGTGTCACCCGGCAGGAAGTTAAGAATTCAGGGACGGAAACGAGTGGCACGGACGCCGCGAT
>JALHPA010000715.1 GCA_022842745.1 Pirellulales bacterium | reverse complement strand
CCGGCGGTCATGTACTCCTTGAGCCGGCGGTAGGCCTGGTTGATGCGGCTGTAGAGGACCAGCTCTGCCGCTCGCATTTCCAAGCGGTCGGGGGTGAATTCGGCGAGCAGGGCGATTGGGTTGTGGTCCAACTGTCGCCAGCGAATGGGATCGAGGTCTCGGAAGAGGTTGATGACCTCGGGGTGCCAGCTCCACCAAAGGTTTCGCGCGACGGCGGTCAACTTGTCGTATAAGGTCTGAGGGGACAGCTCCGACAGGCTGGGACCCTCTTTGCTAGCTGGAGGCGCGATCTCGATCTGGCTCATGCGATTCCCTTGCAGCTTCTGACCCAGGTTATCTCGACGTGCGAGTCCTCTTACCCACTCTCCCCAAGCGGGGAGATTATAACGCCTCCATCGGACAGTGGCGACCCCATTCGGAAGCAGGAGTACCGCATTTGCCGCAGACTGTGCATTTGAACCGAACTAGGAGCAAATTTGGCCGGACCGAGGGGCGCCAGGGCGCCGGTAGTCGATCGCGGTCGATTCCGCTCCAATGGAGAGGTGTCGTGCAACACGAAATCGGTTTTTTACCGCGGTCAACTTCGAGTTTATCCGTATGAACGGTTCTTTAGATGATTTGGACGTACTTTGCAGGCGGCTGGCGGAGCTGGCACCGGCGTTGGATGCGTCTGGGAGCTGGCCCAGCGAGCAGTTGCGGCTGTGCGCCGAGAGCGGCGTATTCCGGTGGTTTCTGCCGGCGGAGTATGGGGGCTGGGCCTGGAGCGAGAAAGAGATCGTGGGGGCTTACGTGCGCATCGCCGAAGCGTGTTTGACGACCGCCTTTGTGTTGACGCAGCGGGCAGGCGCTTGTCGACATATCGTGGAGTCGGAGAACGAGCCGCTCAAGCGGCGACTGCTATCCGATTTGGCGAGTGGGCGGACGTTTGCGACGGTTGGAATCTCGCACCTGACGACGAGCCGACGTCATTTCGCCCGACCGGTGTTGTCCGCGCTGCCGACGGAGGAGGGGTATCGGTTGGAGGGACTTAGCCCGTGGGTGACGGGAGCGGACCATGCGGAAACCGTGGTTTTGGGGGGGACGTTGGACGACGGGCGGCAGATCCTCGTCGCGCTGCCGATGGGGAGCGCGGGCGTTACGGTTCCGCCGGCGATCCGGTTGATGGCACTTTCGGCGAGCCATACGGGCGAGATCCATATGGCGGGGGTCGAATTGGGGAACGAGGTTTTGATTGCGGGGCCGGCGGAGAACATTTTGCAACAGGGGGCGTCGCGGGCCAGGACGGGGGGACAACAGACGTCGGCTTTGGCGTTGGGGGTAACGACCGCGGCGGTGCGATTTTTGGAACAGGAGTCGATGGCTCGAACCGCGTTGCGGGCCGCGGCAGTGGAATTGCGTCGCGAACGGGACGAAATCGAGCTGGCTTTGCTTGCGGCCGCCGACGGCCATGCGGTTTGTAGCAATGAGGACCTGCGGGCGCGGGCCAACAGTTTGGTACTGAGGTCGTCGCAGGCGGCGATGGCGGCGGCGAAGGGGGCGGGTTACACGGCCGGACATCCCGCGAATCGCTGGTGCCGGGAAGCGCTGTTTTTCCTGGTCTGGAGTTGCCCGCAGCCGGTGTTGGATGCCAATCTGTGCGAGCTGGCTAATCTAGAGGGCTAGGCGATTTAGAGAGGGAGCCGCACCTTCCGTCGACTCCGATAGCTGCCCGCAGAGTCGCCCAATTCTTCCCCAATCTCACAATCGTTCAAGTCGGCGAACGGGAAGGACCGAAACCAGAGCGGTCTAGTTCCCATCGTTGCGTTTGGTGCGGATGGCGATCGCTAGCTTTTGCATTACGCCCAGCTTGCGCCTGTTATCGGGACGTGATGAACATTCTGCCGCGGCATGACAAGCGCGACCAGCGATCGAACACGGCGCGCGACGTTTGGAAGCCTGCGACGCAAGTCATTGCGATGGGCGCGGTGGTGTTGGGTTTTTTCTGTGGCTGCACGCCTACGTTTTATCGATTGCAGGCGGATCGAGAGGTGTATTCGGCGGTTCGGCAGAAGGCCCACGATCCACGTTGGCCACTGTTGGATTACACGATTCGGATCGACCCGGCGTCGCGGATGTACGATCCGAACAATCCTGATTTCGAGCCGATGCCGCCGGACGACCCGGCCTCGCATAAATTGATGCATTGCGTCGACGGGATGTGCGGGGACGGGTGTTGGCACTGCGATGGAGATACTCCGTTCGTCGAGAACCCCGACTGGAGGGAGTTTTTGCCATTCAACGAGCAGGGGCAGGTGGCGGTCGACGTGACGGACGCGGTGGAATTGGGGTTGCTGCATTCGCGCGACTATCAGCGGGCGCTGGAGAACTTGTACTTGTCGGCGCTGGACGTGACGTTTGAGCGGTTTCGGTTCGATGTGCAGTTCTTTGGGGGGAACGACACGTTTTTCACGGCCGATGGGCCGATACGGAGCGGCGCCGGGGAATCGAATAGCGTATTGAACACGGACACGAGCTTTGAAGCGCGGAAGCTGTTTGCGACAGGGGGTGAATTGGTGGCGGGGCTGGCGAACTCGCTGGTTTGGCAGTTTTCCGGGGAAGATTCCAATTTTGCCACGACGCTATTGGATTTCAGCCTGGTGCAGCCGTTGCTTCGCGGGGGGGGCCGGGCCCGGGTGCTGGAGAGGTTGACGCTTTCGGAACGAACACTGCTGGCCAATGTGCGGCAGATGGAGCGGTATCG
>JALHPA010000714.1 GCA_022842745.1 Pirellulales bacterium | reverse complement strand
AGCAGCAAGGCGGCGGCTTGGGCGATGGTGTCTTGCTCGCGGAGACAGAGCACCAGCGTGCTCATGATGTCGCGGGCGGCGACTCCGGCCAAGGGGTTATTGGACTGGGAGAGGGAGGCGGGATCGAGCGTATCGTCCTGTAAGCCGGAAAAGGCGACGACGCGATTGCGGCCGGATTGCTTGGCGACCAGCAGGGCCTGGTCGGCACGGTCGACGATCTGCTCGACGGAGAGGGCATCGGCGGTGTTGGAGGCGACGCCGAAACTGGCGGTGAAGCTGAGCGCTTTGCCGTGATAATCGAGGCTTGGGGATTCGAGGGCGAGACGGATTCGGTCGGCCCATTGGCGCGCGCCGGCTTCGTCGGTCTGGGGGAGCAGGGCGAGGAATTCCTCGCCTCCGTATCGGCACACGTAGTCGCAGGGACGCGATTGGGAGGCGAGCAGCCGGGCGGTGGCGACGAGGGCGGCGTCTCCGGCGGGATGGCCGAATTGGTCGTTGATTTTTTTGAAGAAGTCGATGTCCAAAAGGACGCAACTGAGGGGTTGGGCATAGCGCTGCGCGCGGCTCCACTCGCGTTCGCACTGGGCGAGGAACGTCCGCCGATTGAGCGCGCCGGTCAGGGGGTCGCGTTCGGAGAGGAGACGGAGGTTTTTTTCTAGTTGGACGACGCGGACGCCGGCCTGGAAGCGGGCGAAAAGCTCTCCCGATTGGACGGGCTTGGCGAGGAATTCGTCGGCGCCGGCGTCGAGACCGCGCACGAGGTCCGCGGACTGGGACTGGGCGGTAAGCATGACGATGTAGACGTAGTGCGGGAGGGAGGCGGCGCGGATCTGGCGGCAGAGCTGTTCACCATCCAAGATCGGCATGTTCCAATCGGTGATGAGGATGTCCGGGCAGTCGGCGAGGGCGGCGTCGAGCGCGGCCTGGCCATCGGGGGCGAGGGTGACTCGATAGCCGCGGGCGCGGAGGAGATGGTACAGGAGCCGGCGGATTGCCGGATCGTCATCGGCTACGAGGACCTTGAGGGGGCCGTTGGGCATGGCAAGGCGGGGTGCGCCCTCCGTGGCAGGAGGGACCGGCGCTGGCGCCGCGTACCGCGCGTAGGCATACCGGTGGTATCGCGGGGGGCGATCGAAGGAATCGCCCCTGTCAAGAGAAATCTAGGTTACGGGGCTGGCACGGGAATGTGCAAGTCCACAGGAACGGCCTAGCCGCAGGGGCGCTAAGAAGGCGGCTTGCGAGAAGAAGGTTTGGGGAACGAGCCGGCTTTAGGGGCATTGCCGGCCGGTTATTCCTCGATGGCTTCTTTGACCAATTGGACAAAGTGGGGGGATTTTCCGGCGGCGGTGAGGTCTCCGGCTTTTTTGTCGGCCGACTTGCGCTCGGAGTAATCGAATACGGCGACCCGTTTCATGGACTGATTGAAGACGCCCCAGAAGGCTTTGAGGCGAACCTCCTTGGGGACTTTGGCCCGACTTTTCCGGACGGTGGGTTTTTTTTCTTTCTTGGCAGGGGCAACATCACCGGCGGCTTCCGCAGCGTCGTTTGCGGCGCGCAACTCTTTTCTGTTTAATACCTTACGAGCCATGAGTGGTACTCGATGAAAGCGGGGCGGGCCTGGGGCGCGAAGGGATTGAATATAGCGGATGTCGGGGTCGGTTGCTAGTTGGGGAGGGCCGGGATACAGGCCACGAAAGCGGCCGCGGGGATTTTTCGAGTGTGGAAGGGGTTGATACACTTGAACCGGCCGTGGGGACGCCGCGGCGACGGAAACCTGTGTCGAGCAATCGTTGACCCTCTAAACAAGTCACGGAAGCGCCATGGATCGCCATTTTGACAAGGGAATTATTCTGGCCGGCGGATCGGGATCGCGGCTGTACCCGGTGACGCGGGCGGTGAGCAAGCAATTGCTGCCGGTATACGACAAGCCGATGATTTATTACCCGCTGACGACGTTGATGTTGGCGGGGATTCGCAACGTGTTGTTGATCTCGACGCCGGAAGATATCGGGGGGTTCGAGCGGCTGCTGGGGGACGGAAGGCAGGTCGGAATCTCGATCCAGTACGCCGTGCAGCCGCGTCCGGAGGGGCTGGCGCAGGCGTTTTTGATCGGGCGGGAATTCATTGGGGGGGACCGGGTGGCGCTGGTGTTGGGGGACAACATCTTTTACGGGCAGGGATTTCAAGCGATGCTGGCCCGAGCGGCGGGACGAAAATCGGGGGCGACGGTGTTTGGCTATCCGGTGAAGGATCCGGAGCGGTATGGGGTGGTCGAGTTGGACGGCGAGGGGCGAGTGCTATCCTTGGAGGAGAAACCACCGCAGCCGAAGTCCAATTTGGCGGTCACGGGGCTATATTTTTACGACCATCAGGTAGTGGAGATCGCGGCGGGGCTGCGGCCGTCTGCCCGGGGCGAACTGGAGATCACCGATGTGAATCGGGAGTACGTCCGGCGGGGGCAATTGGTGGTGGAGAAATTCACCCGGGGCTTCGCTTGGCTGGATACGGGAACGCATGAGTCGTTGATTCAGGCGGCGAATTTTATCCAGACGATCGAGCAGCGGCAGGGCCTGAAAATTGCGTGCTTGGAAGAGGTGGCGTACCACCAGAAGTTTATTACGGCCGAACAATTGGCCGAGTTGGGGCGAGGAATCAAGAACGAATACGGCCAATACCTGTTGCAGCTTTTGAACCCCTAGCCAGCGGCGACGCTGGACAACTTGCACGCATGGAATTCCAACGAACCGAA
>JALHPA010000713.1:2199-2759 GCA_022842745.1 Pirellulales bacterium | reverse complement strand
GGGGATCGAAAGGCTGCTGCAAGTGGTGGTGGAGCGATTGGTTCCGACCCCCTGGTCCGGCGAAACGGGAGTTCCGATTACCGGTGAGCAGACCGCGGCATTGACCTTGGCGCTGGAACAGTGCAATGCGGGAGATCTGGAGGGGGGGGTGGCGACGCTGGCGCGGTTTCTGGAGGCCACGGGGGTCGGAGCGGGGCGCGGCTAGTGCGCGGCAAGCGGCGGTGATTTGCCAATTTCTCCCGGATGGGCGAGCGAGCGTATGTTTCGACCGGATCAGTACGAATTGCTGGATTTTGGGGAGGGCCGAAAGTTGGAGCGGTTTGGCGCGGCGGTGCTCGATCGGCCGAGCGAAGCGGCGCGGCGGGAGCGACGCTGCCGGCCGGAATTGTGGGAGAGGGCAAGGGCGCGATTCGTGGAGGACGAGGCGCGGAAAGGGGGGGGAGCGGAACGGGGCCGGTGGAATCCGCCGCTGGGGCGGGAGCGGTGGGTGGTCGAGCACGAGCGGATGCGGATGGAGCTCAAAGGGACGGAGTTTGGGCACGTGGGGCTGTTTCCGGAGC
>JALHPA010000713.1:0-2189 GCA_022842745.1 Pirellulales bacterium | reverse complement strand
TGGCGGCGGCGGCGGCGGGGGGGGCGGTGTCGCATGTGGATTCGGCGCGGAACGTGGTCGGGTGGGCGCGGCGGAACGCCGAATTGAGCGGAATGGCCGACAGTCCGATCCGCTGGATCGTGGAGGACGCGGGGACGTTTGTGCGGCGGGAGATCAAGCGGGGTCGGAAGTACGACGGAGTGATCTTGGATCCCCCGAGCTTTGGCCGTGGTCCCGGCGGCGGGGTATGGAAGCTCTCACGCGATCTGCTGGGGCTGTTGAAGGATATTCGAGAGGCGCTGGCGGAGCGGCCGGCGTTTTTCTTGCTCACTTGCCACACGGAGGGATATGGACCGGCCGAACTGCAGGCGTATCTGGCGGACGCGATATTCGGCAGTTGCGGCGCCGGGGTCGGGGGAAGCGAAATGACGCTGCGCACCCCGGAGGGGAGGGCGCTAGCGGCGGGAACGGCGGCCCGGTGGCCAGAGGAATAGCGACAAATACGCGGAACGGACGGAGACCGATCGAGATCCGCTGGCCGTTGGGGGGCGGCCTGGATATATTGCAAGCGAGGGCGAAAACGGCGGAAATCAGAGGCTTCTCCTCGCTGGAGCGAACATGGCACAGATCGCAGTCAACAATCGCGGCGCGTGGCTGGTAACGGGCATTCTGGTAGGGCTGTTTTTTGGCTCGATGCTGCCGAATGCGCCGTTGCACGCGTCGGCCACGCACGGGCAGGATAATTTCGCGATTTGCACCGGGGAGGTCGATGTGGGAGTGGAGGGGGTCTATTTCCTGGATTTTCTGACGGGGGATTTGACCGGGGCGGTGATCAACATCAATACGCGGAAGTTCACGACCGCATACAAGCACAACGTGATGAAGGATTTCGGCCTGGACGGGGTGAAAAGCCCGCGCTTTTTGATGGTCAGCGGTGTGGCGGAGATTCGCCGCGGTCCGCAGCCGGTGGGCTTTGGGCGGTCGCTGATCTACGTGGCGGAGATGACGTCGGGGCAATTCATGGCCTACGCGGTCCCCTGGTCGGCGAATCGCAACACCTCTCCGGCGGCCGTGAGCACTGGATTCGTGGCCTTGGACGGGGGCAAGTTCCGCACGCAGACGATCCGCGATACGAAGTAGCGCCCCATGATGATCACGCTGAATGGCGAGCCGCGCGAGGTCGCCGAAAATACGACCGTGGCGGGGCTGTTGGCGGAATTGGGGCTGGAGTCGCGACCGGTGGCGGTGGAGGTGAACCTGCAACTTGCGCCGCGCGGCGTCCACGCGGAGCAGCGGTTGCGCGAAGGGGACCGGTTGGAGGTAGTGACGCTGGTGGGGGGCGGATAGAAGTCCGGTTATCGCATGATTACGACCCCGTCTGAATCCGAATCGACCGCGGGACACGACGCGGCGGACACGCTGCGGATTGGGGGCCATGCGCTGGCCAGCCGGCTGATCGTGGGGACGGGAAAGTACGCCAGTTACGCGTTGATGGCCGAGGCGCTGGATCGTTCGGGGGCGGATTGCATTACCGTGGCGGTGCGGCGGGAACGGCTAGTGGACGCCGAGGGGCGAAACCTGCTCGATTTCATTGACACCCGGCGGTATACGCTTTTGCCGAACACCGCCGGATGTTTTTCGGCGGAGGACGCAATCCGAGTGGCGCGGTTGGGGAGAGAGATCTTGCTTGGCTTGGAGAACCCGGGGGCGGATTGGGTCAAATTGGAGGTGCTGGCCGACAAGAAGACGCTGCTGCCCGACCCGCTGGAAACGGTGGTCGCCACGGAACGGCTGGTGGCGGAAGGGTTTCAGGTGCTGTGCTATACGAGCGACGATCCGATCGTCGCGCGGCGGCTGAAAGAGGCGGGGGCGGCAAGCGTGATGCCGGCGGGCAGCCCGATCGGCAGCGGCCAAGGGGTGCTCAACCCGAACAACCTGAGGATTTGCCTGGAATATCTTAAGGAGGGGGATCCCGAGTATCCGGTGATCATCGACGCGGGGGTGGGGACGGCGAGCGACGTGACGATTGCGATGGAGCTGGGGGCGGACGGGGTGCTGTTGAACACGGGGATTGCCCACGCGCGGGACCCGGTGCGGATGGCGGAAGCGATGCGGCACGCACTGGCTGCGGGACGGCTGGCGTATCTATCGGGACGAATTCCCAAGCGGCTGTACGCGACGGCCAGCAGTCCGGAGACGGACACGATTAC
>JALHPA010000712.1 GCA_022842745.1 Pirellulales bacterium | reverse complement strand
CGGCCTGGACCAGGCACGCCGGGGCGACCGCCTTTACATGCTGTGGTTTTTATTGGTGCGGCCGTTCTGCGGCCCGCTGCAATGGCAGGCCCTGAAGGGCGTCGCTTGCAGTCCGCATTGGAAGTCGCTGGGGTTCCGGTGGGCGATGTTCGGTTTTTGGGGGACGATGATCGCCGCCTTTGCTCTTGCCGGACGGCTTGACCTGCTGTTCTGGTACTGGATCGTCCCGTACTTTTCGCTATTCCAGGTGTTCTTTTTCTGGGACGACATGTTGGGGCACTACAACTGTCCGCGAACGGGAACGCGCGAGATGCGGGGATGGGTGTTTCGGCTGTTCACCGCGCACGGGACCACCCACCACAACATCCACCATCTTTATCCGACGATCCCGTACTACAAGATGGCGCGGGCCACGCGCGAGTTTGTTGATCTGGAAGAGGTGGATGTGGCTCACGGATTTTGGAATGGCATTCATCAAATGCTGGAGGCGCCGAGATGAGCATTGACGCACTGGACGCGGACAAAATTCGCCAGCGACTAGAGCAGGAGGACCAGGCCTACCGGCTGCGGACCGGGGAGAATGACCTTCCGCCAGCCGCAATGCGCTTCCGGGTCATCGGAGAGTGCGGAATCGAGGAGTTCGTCCGCGGAGGGGAACGGACCAGGGAGGTTTTAGAAACGGCCGTGCGGGATGCCGGCAAACCGATCGAACGATTCGAGGACGCTCTCGACTTCGGCTGCGGGTGCGGGCGGGTGGTGCGAGCGTTTCGAAAGCACGCGTCGCGGCTCAGACTGCACGCGACCGACGTCGATCGAGAGGCAATTGGCTGGTGCCGCGAGAACTTGACGTTTGCCGAATTTCAGGTGAACGCAGGAAAACCGCCGCTGCCGTACGGGGAGGGGCAATTCGATTTGGTATGGGCCATTTCAGTATTTACCCACCTGGACGAGGAGCGGCAATTCGCCTGGCTGAGCGAACTACAGCGGATCTTGCGGCCCGGCGGATTCCTGCTGGCGACTGTTTATGGCCGGCCGAGCTGGGAGTCTTCGTCGGTCTTTTGGCAAGACAAATCGCCGGAGTTCGTCCGCCAGATCGAAGCGCGGGGTTTTCACTTCGCCAACACGGGATCGGACGACGACTTGTTTCCCGATACGTTCCCCGACTGGTATCAGATGACCTGGCATACCCGCGACTACGTCGAGCGGGAATGGGCTCGGTACTTCGACATTCGCCTGTATCGGCCGCAGGGAATGCTGGGGGACCAGGATTTGATCGTCGCCGAGCGAACCGGCAGGCAGCCGTAGCTATCGAACTGGTGGCCAGCGTGCTTGCGAGCCAACGTAATCTGGGCAGAATTTGATGCCGACAAAGACTAGCCGATCAATTGACTAGCCGGCCAATTCCTTCAATCGGCCATTGCTGTCGCCGAGGCGGTCCACCGCTTCCACCCCCATCCGGTCGAGCATCGACAGCCAGAGGTTGTTGAGCGGAGTTTCTTGCTCGTACTTGATATGGCGGCCGGTCTGGATCGTACCGCCCCCCTTGCCCAACAATACGACCGGAAGCTTGTCGTGATTGTGGCGGTTGCCGTCGCCGATGCCCGAGCCATAGACCAGCATGCTGTTGTCGAGCAGCGTGCGTTCCCCTTCGCGAATGCTCTTCATCCGTTCCAACAGGTAGGCAAACTGTTCCATGTGGAAACGGTTGATTTTGGCGATCTTGGCCTGTTTTTCCTTGTTGTTGCCGTGATGGGAGAGGTCGTGATGGCCGTCGGAAACCTCGATCTGCGGATAGGCCCGGTTGCTGGATTCGTTGGCGAGCACAAACGTGGCCACGCGTGTGGAATCGGTTTGAAATGCCAGGACGAGGAGGTCCGCCATCAGGCGAAGATGGTCCCGGTACTCGGTGGGAATGCCGGCTGGCTTGGCGAACGAGCCGGCGTCGGCGGCGGCGGCCTGTTCCACCCGGTTGAGGCGGGTTTCCAGTTCGCGAACGCTGGTCAGATACTCGTCCATTTTTCGCTGGTCGTTGCGGCCCAAACGTGTCCGCAGCCGGTCGGCGTCGTCCAGGACGTAGTCTAGAATGCTCTTCTGGTATTTTTCCCGCTCGGCACGCGCCGCCTGCTCGCCTAGTTGGGACCCCCCAGCGAACAGACGCTCAAATACCAACCGGGGATTAACCTCCGCGGGAACCGGCGAGCTTTCGCTTTTCCAGGAGAGGTTTGACGAGTAGGCGCAGCTATAACCCGAATCGCACTCGCCGGATTGGCGGCTGCGATCGGTGCTCAATTCGAGCGAGGCAAACCGCGTGGTGGTACCTACCTTCTGGGCCGCAAGCTGATCGATCGACACTCCCACCCGGATATCCGCGCCGCCGGTTTTTTTGGCCTGGCACCCCGTGAGGTAGCTGGCCATCGACCGGGCATGGTCTCCGGCGCCGTCGCCATTGGGGCGGGCTTTATCCTGAGCCAAATTGGAAAGGACCAGCATGTCCTCCTTAAAGGCTTCGAGCACTTTTAAGGTTGGAGGCAGGTCGAAATTGGCGCCTTCGGTTTCGGGAGTCCAATCCTTCATGTGCATGCCGTTGGGCACGTACAGAAAGGCCATGCGAATCGGTTGGCCGGCGGCGGATTTGCCAGCGGTCGCTGCCGGCGCGGCGATGACCTTGGCCAACGGGCTCATCGCGTCCAGCAACGGCAGAGATATGGCGGTCCCCAATCCTCGCAATACCGTTCGCCTAGAGACAAGCCGGCTCATAGTTCACT
>JALHPA010000711.1 GCA_022842745.1 Pirellulales bacterium | reverse complement strand
CTGGCAACGAGCAGGGCATCACGGCGCTGGAACTATCGCCCGACGGACAGCGTTTGTTGACCTCCAGCAATGGATCGATCGGGCTGTCGTTGCTGTTTGACGTGAAGACGGCCAAAGTTCTTCAGAGGCGAAAGGGGCAAGTATGGCAAAGCCCTTTCCGCTGGGGGGGCGACGGGGAACACTTCGTCGCACGGGAAGATGGGCGAGAATGGTACGTTGGAAAAACAGGCAGCTCGGAACGCAAGAAGCTCGCGTGGCAGCCCATCGACCCAGTGCTGGAGGGGGAGCGGGTCTGGTCGCTCGAGGAGTCCCCCCAGGAACCGCCCCAGGCTGGCAGGGAGAAGCACGCTGCAAAGACCCCGGCGGCCGAACGAGACGCCGAGAAGTCGGCGACAGACACGTTCAGGAACCCGTTTGAGGCTGAACGATCGGAGGCGGATTCATCTGAGGCGGATCCGATTGGAGATGATCCGTTTGAGGATGAGCCGGTTAAGAATAGGCCAATTCGTAGATCCCTCCCCAGACCGAGCTTTACCGACGAACTCGAAGATCCATTCGCCGGACCCTCGACCGCGGAGAAATCGAACCAGATTAGCGTTCTTCGATTGCGGCAGAGCGTGGAGAAGCTCGATGTGTTGCAGGAGCGAGCCCTGCCGTTCAAGGCGACGGACCTGCTGGCCAGCGACGACAAGAAGCTGTTGGTGGCGGCTAATCGCCGCCAGGTGGCAACCTTCTCGTTGCCGGAGGGGACGCCGGCAGGTCAGTGGAAAATCCCGGTCAAGCGGCGAGGCGGAGATCCCTTCCCGGACTCGGAACGGCGGTACTTCCATCTTTCACCCGACGGGAAACGCCTGGCGGTGGGGACATACTCCGGCTATCCGCGCCTGTTCGAGGCCCGCACGGGACGCCCGATCGCCCTGGGCGCTGGCCATAGCGATCGAATTTCGACGATCGATTTTGTCGACGAGACGACTTTGCGTACGAGCGACGAGGAGGGGCAGGCACGGCGCTGGAATGCGGCGGACGGAGCTCGACTGCCATCCCTCGCTACCGATACAAATTCGTTGCCCTCCCCGCCCGGCCGGTTTCAAAGTCGTGATTATCGATTTGTGGATGAGCAGGGCCGAACCTGGCAGTTCATCGGCCAGGACGGCGGCAAGTATGATCTATACACGGCATTTGAAGTCCGAGTCTCCGAGCGGGGATTTGAGCCATCCGACAATCGGGACGACAAGCCCGACCAACGGACGAAGGTGCTCGGCGTGGTGGAGCCGAAGTGGGGGCAATACGAATGGCTGGGACTTGTGCCGGGGGGCGAATACTTTCACATCGGCGCGCAGGTTTTCTCGCGGAAGGATCTGACGCCGGTGTCGGCGGTGAACGTCAGTGGCGATTTCGAGCAGATCGCCTTCAGTGCGGATGGTCGACGCTATGCTCTGCTGACATCGGACGTCGAAATTCGCAGCGGGG
Source organism: Pirellulales bacterium (assembly GCA_022842745.1). Taxonomy (GTDB): domain Bacteria; phylum Planctomycetota; class Planctomycetia; order Pirellulales; family JALHPA01; genus JALHPA01. Next base: position 1,297 of record JALHPA010000711.1, on the reverse strand, counting down.
CGAGGTGGGGAGTCCAACACCGGCACAGGTTGTCACAGCGGGTGCGGGTCCACGATACGCGGAGTGGCAAGCTGCTCTTTTCGGCCGCCGCTCCCGCGAACACGCGGCTGCTGGCTTTGTCCCCCACCGCGCAACGGGTGGCGACGGTGGATGATATGGAGTCGGTCACGGTTTGGCCGGTGGCTGCTGAGTGACGCGGATGGCCGGGGAGTGACTTGGATTCTGCTGATTCGAAGAGGCACGACGGTGCTAGCTCCACGGGGCCGGAATCAGCGGAGCGAAGAAACAGTCGAGGTTTTCGCCGCCCCGAGAGCGAACTGCAGGCGGCAAGCACGTCTGTCCTCTCCGGTGGCCCGGCGAAAAATGGGACGGTATTGCGGTGTTCCGGTTCCGGCAGAGGCAAAATTTTCTTGCTCAACAGTTGCTCGTCCCCCTATACTGCTCCGCTAGGGTGGAATGGGTGAGAGCGGGCGAGCGATGGCCCGCCGGTGACAATCAGCGTCTGTTTCGATTCGATTCCGATTCCTGCGTTTGGGTTGAGGTTCTGCCTTTATGCCACGGGAGGGAAGAGCATGAGTACGTATGTGCCGCGACGGTTGGGCTGCGGGGCTGGTGTGGTGTTGTTGGGCGCTATGGGGTGGGCCGGGCTGGTGGCATTCGCATCGGAGACGAAGCAGGTAGCGGACACGCCGGCAGACACGTCTGCGCCCGGAGCGGCCGCTGCACAGAAGCCCGCGACTGAGAAGCCCGCGACGGCGGGGAACCCGTCCAAGGATTCCGCTGCTATCGACGGACGCGAATTGTTCGTCCGCGAGTGGCTGCCGCACGATGCGCGGGCACGTGGCGGGGACGGCCTGGGGCCAGTGTTCAACGACACGTCGTGCGTCGCTTGCCACAACCAAGGAGGCGCAGGGGGGGGCGGACCGAGCAGCAAGAACGTGGACATCATCACGGCTTTTGCCCAGCCGGCTCAGATGTTCATGGAGGTGCAGCCGGCATCGGCGCCGGAGGCGATGTTCCGGGCGCTATTCGGCGACTTCGGCCGGGAGGGGCAGCAAGTACAAACAATGACCGTTGAAGTCGATGCCGACACCGAAACCAAGCCAACCGTTGCCCAAACGGCGGACGCGGCGCCAGTGGATGCAACGAAAACTGAAGTAGTAACAACCGACGCGGCGCAACAAGATGCCGCCAAGCCCGATGCAGCGGCCCAAGAGGCCAAGCGCCAAGCCGTCGCCAAACAGAAACAAGAATTGGCCAAGATCCATCCTGGATTCCTGAGTGCCCGCAGCGTAGT
>JALHPA010000710.1 GCA_022842745.1 Pirellulales bacterium | reverse complement strand
ACTTCAGGTAACTCAGGCACGGAACAGTCCTTTGCGTGGCATTGATACGGGGGCATGGTCGTGAGGGAACATCCAAGCGGACGCAACGGCTCGTTGGCGCCTCCGGCGACCGCGGAATCCCCGCACGATTGCGCTATGTTTTACCTTGATCCTTGGTCAATTCGGCTGCTCGAATACGCGTACCGCAAGCGTACCTGAGTTATCGGCCAGTCCGCCTGCCGAGTCGTTGACGCGCAAATACAAGACTCCCGTGCGCGGCGCGACGAATGTTGCCGCTGTCCCGATGACCGCCGGATTGATTAGCGTCACCCGATCAGACGGTTCAGCCTGGTGCTTGTTCTCTGTTTCTTGCGGCGGCCCACCGTTGGGGCGGATTTCGGGCGTCGCCGTCGTGCCACGAATGCCTGCCAACAACACGCCCAAAGGCAGTCCGTGATGGTAGCGCAAAGTAATTCCGTTGGCCTGGCTGACCCACGGTTGAGGTTTGGTTCCGAGCAGGAACTCTCCCTCGCCGGCGATTCGATATCGGCGCCCTTTCTCGACGAGCAGGCGAGTATTCTGCCAGCCGCGATTTGCCGCGACATCGAACTCGGCGTTCCCCTGGATCGGCGCCGCGTCGGTGTTCAGATCGATCGCCATACGCTCAAAGTCGTAGCCGTGGACCAGGTTCGCCACGAATATCTGCCATTCTTCGGCCAATGCCTGCCGGTCGTTTTCAAAAATGGTCCGCATTTGGGCATTGAAATCCTGGCGGGCAGGCTTTTTCAACAGGCGCGAAAATCGTTCGCGATAGCGCGGGTGTTCATGGAAAAACGCCACCGCCGCCCAGCTCCAGGCGTAAGGTTCGTTTTGCAAGTGGGCTCGATTGTCGTAGGCCAAAACGTCGCGAAGTTTCAACGCTCGGTTGCGCGCGAACTCGGTCTGGACGATTTCGATCCGGCCCAGCTTGGGGACTTCCGCGGCATCGGACGGAAACACCCCGACGGCCAGCTGGCCGTCTTTCCACCGGTGGGTGGCGAGCAGTTCGGCCACGCCTTCCATGTACCACGGCGGACCCTGGCTCTTCTGTACCGCAAACATAATCCCATGCGTTCCCTCGTGCAGCATGAGATGCCGCCGGTAGTACTCGCTGGACTGATCGTTGATCCAGAATTCGCCTTTGCCTGTCCAGCCGTTTTGAAAGTCGGGAACCGAGGGAGGCAACAGACCGGCTGTCTTGAACCGCTCCCGGTCGCGCATCACCGCGCCGCGAATATGGAAACGTTCGCATTCTGCCTTATCCAGCCCCAGGAACTCCTGCCAGAGCGCAACCGCCTGATCGAATACGGCCGGCAATTCGTCAACGCTGGGTTGAGGCGACAGGTCGGTGTAAAGCGTGATGTGTTTGCCGGACAGCTTGCGAATGCCTGCGGGCGAGATTTTTGTTTCATCGACGTTGCTCGCGGATTGGACATTCGTCGGCGACGCCGCAGGTTGGACGGCGGAGGAATTCGGGGCTTGCTCGGCGCCGTTTGTTGCCGATCCGATTGGGGCGCAGATCGCGACACAGAGCAACCCCGCCAGGGTCCGGCCGGCAAGGCGGTTGACCGTCCACGACAAGTTCTGGTCTGGTAAAGTGAACACTGGTGATCGCCCTGCGAGGTTTTTATGCATTGTAATCAAAAAGCGCGATTTCTGATGGCGGTGGTTGCCGCCGCCGTTATGCCGCTGTGGGCGGGGAGTTGCGTATCGGAATCCAACCAGGAAGTGGTGGTGTACGCCGCGCTCGATCGCGAGTTTTCCCAGCCGATTCTGGACGACTTTGCTCGCGAGACGGGAATCGAGGTGCGGGCGAAGTTTGACACGGAAGCGACCAAAACTGTCGGTTTGGCCGAGGCGATTGTCGCGCAACGGGATCGGCCGCGGTGTGATTTGTTTTGGAACAACGAGATCCTGAACACGATTCGATTGGAACGGGAAGGGCTGTTGGAGCCGTACGTGGCGGCTGAGGGGCCGGACGGCTCGGAGCGATCGCCACCGCGGGCGTGGCAGGCGATTGCTGCCCGCGCGCGGATTTTGTTGGTGAACACGCGGATTGTCGGGAAGGAGGAGCGGCCGCGGGGGATTCGGGACTTGGCGGATCCGAAATGGCGCGGGCGGACGGGGATGGCGAAACCCTTGTTTGGAACGACGGCGACGCATGCGGCGTGTTTGTTTGCGGTGTGGGGAGAGGCGGACGCGAAGGGGTTTTTCCGGGCGTGCCGAGCGAACGAGGTGCAGGTTTTGTCGGGGAATAAGCAGGTGGCGGTGGCGGTGGCGACGGGCCGGTTGGCGTTTGGTTTGACGGACACGGACGATGCAATAGGACAGATCCAGGCGGGCGAGCCGGTGGAGATCGTGTACCCGGACCAGGAACCGGGGGGTTTGGGAACGCTGTACATTCCGAACACGCTGGCATTGATCGCGAATCGGCCGCATCCGGAGGGGGGAAGGCGGCTAATGGAGGCGCTGTTGCAACCAGGGGTGGAGGAACGACTGTCGGAAGGGGCCAGCGCGCAGGTGCCGTTGAATCCGAAGGCGGCGAACCGATCGCCGATCGAACCGCCGGGGAAAGTGCGGGCGATGGAGGTGGACTGGTCGGGGGCGGCGGATCGGTGGCCGGAAGCGATGCGGTTTTTGAGGGAGGAATTTGGCGGGGGCGGGTGAACGGGACGGGGACTTACGGCGAGTGCTGGGGGTGGGGGCGCGGGTTGCGCGGGGCAAAACGGGGGAAATTTGGTTGTGCGCATTT
>JALHPA010000709.1 GCA_022842745.1 Pirellulales bacterium | reverse complement strand
ATTCGGCGCGCCCGTGCCCGCGGCGTACGATCAAGATCTGGCGGCGAAGGAGGCATTGTCGCGGCGAGGCGCCGAGGGAGGAATGGCGCAGGGGAAGGGGCCGGGAGGTTTCGGCGGCGGCGGTTTTGGCGGTGGTTTTGGCGGCGGTTTTGGCGGCGGCGGGGGATTCGGGAAGGCGAGCGAGGCGGGCAAAGCGGGGGACGACGCAGGCGCCGCTCCCGAGAGGAAAACGCCCGCCACGATCGATCTTACGCGGGGGGGGCAGAGCGTTGCGCAAGGGGCGGGCGTGGGGGACCTGTTCCAGTATGCGATTGCGACGCCGGTGACTCTTCCGAGGCGGCAATCGGCGATGTTGCCGATCGTGAATGGGCCGGTGGAGGCCCAAAAGGCGTCGATCTTCAATCCAGCGGTCCAAGCCAAACATCCGTTGATTGGGCTGCGGCTGAAGAACAACACCAAGCTGCATTTGATGCAAGGACCGATCACGGTGTACGACGAGGGGGCGTATGCCGGGGATGGGAGAATCGCGGACTTGCCGCCCGGGAGCGAGCGACTGGTCGCCTACGCATTGGACGTCGAGACCGAAGTGTCGACCACGGAGCGGAACCTACCCGAAGAACTGGTGAGTATCCGCGTGGCGGGGGGAACGCTGGAAGCGCAGCGGAAATGGGGGCGGGAACAGACGTACGTGGTGAAAAACTCCGGCCTGAAAGCCAAGACCGTGCTCATCGAGCGGCCGATCGAGGCTGGATGGACATTGGCGTCGCCGCGCCAGCCCGCGGAAAAGACGCGAGATCTGTATCGATTCGCCGTCGAAGCGCCGCCTGGGAAAACCGTGAGCCTGCAAGTGCGAGAAGAGCGGGGAGCGGGGCAGCAATTCGCGCTTGGGGATCTGGACGGACGAACGATGGCCTTCTATTCCAGCAGCCAATCGGCTGGGAAGGAGACAGCCGAGTTGTTGAAGCAATTGGCGGGACGCAAGAACGCCCTCAATCAGTTGGAAACGCAGCGCACGGCGCTGGAGGAACAAATCAAGGTCGTCGAACAGGAGCAAAGCCGCATCCGGCAGAACATGACGCAACTGGAACGGGGCGGAGACTTATACAACCGCTACGTGAAGAAGTTTGGAGAGCAAGAGGACCAGGTGGAGGGATTGCGGGGGGAGATCAAGTCGATTCGGGGGGAGGAGCGGACGAAACGGAAGGAGTTGGAAGATCTCTTGCGGGGGGCGGGGGCGAAGTAAGCCTATGCAGCAGGCGGAACGGGGGCTTGAGGAACTCGAAACCGGCGTGACGGGAACGCCCGAGGAGTTGATGCGTCTGGGTACAGCAAACCAGGCGAGAGTCGTGGCGCAGCGGAAATGAACGTGCGGGGCCCGATGCGTGGACCGGAGGGCAAGGCGGAGACTAGGTTTCGATTCTGAATTTTTCCGGATAGGTTCCTCTGGGACCGAAAGCGCCGAGCAAATAAAAGAGGGGTAATTGGAGCAAGGCGAGGCCGAGGAGAATTCCGCCGGCGAGCAAGAGGCCTCCGCCGACGATTGGGATCGCGAATAGGATCCCGAGGAGCGAATTCATCGCCAGCAGGCCGCTGAGCGTGAATCTGGGGGGATCTATCGGAGCGAGCGGTTCGTCCGATCCTGGAGCGATCAGGGAGTCGGCCATCGAATCTTTTGGGGGTTTGGGATCGGGCTGGACCCTGTGATCGCGAAGCCATTATACGCCGGCGGGTAAACGGAATGAGGCCGTGTGCAAGGGGAATGCCGCCGTCGGGGGCGTTCGCGTTCAATATCGGGCGAAAAACTCGAAATCGTGACGGAGGCGAATTGATTCGGGGGAGGGAAAACCGTAGAATCGACGATATTGAGACTGAGTCTCAATTAAGTCGGCCTTATTCCTGTGACTTCTGGTTTATGTACGAGCTTATTCCATTGCAGCAATTGGCGGCCGGATCGGTGGCGCTGGTGGGCCAGGTCTTGGGCCGGCCGGAGCAGGTGCATCGGGCGCGAGAACTCGGATTTCGCGACGGGGCGGAGATCCGGATGGTGCGCTCAGGGACACCCTGCATCGTGCGGCTGGGAAGCCAGACATTGTGCTTGCGGGGGAACGAAAGCTTGCACGTGCTGGTGCGTCCGGGAGCGGTGGCGTGAGCTCGCTCGATCAATTGGCGGTTGGATCGCAGGGGCGGGTGGAGTCGATCACGGGAAACGACGAGGTGAGCTTGCGGCTGTTGGAGATGGGTCTGACGCCGGGGGCGAACGTGCGGGTGGTGGGGACCGCGCCCTTGGGGGATCCGATCGAGTTGGAGGTGCGGGGCTACCGGTTGAGCGTGCGGCGATCGGAGGCGGCGCGCGTTGCTTTGGCCCAGGGTGTTCCGCTTTGAGGTCGCGTCGCATTGGCGACACGCGCGTATGCCATCCGCGACAGTTTCTCGCACCATCTCCGTGGCCCTGATCGGCAATCCCAACACGGGGAAGTCGACGCTGTTCACCGCGCTGGCCGGGGTGCGGCAGCGAACAGGAAACTACCCCGGCGTGACGGTGGAAAAGCGGCTGGGGCAGATGGAAATCGCCGGTCAGCCGTATGTGCTGGTCGATCTACCGGGGACTTATAGCCTTGCGCCGCGGTCGCCCGACGAGATGGTGGCGGTGGACGTGCTGCTGGGAAGGCAGCCCAACACCCAACCTCCGGACGCGGTGCTGTGCATCGTGGACGCCAGCAATCTGGAGCGGAATTTGTATCTGGTCAGCCAGGTGCTGTCGATCGGTTTGCCGACAGT
>JALHPA010000708.1:1026-2786 GCA_022842745.1 Pirellulales bacterium | reverse complement strand
GTGCCGCATCACCTGCGCCGATCCCTTCGTGCCGATCAAATGGTCGTTCACGTCGATCTCGCAGCCTGCCATCTGCCGGCAGAAGGAAAACAGCTTGGCCCCGTTCGCGTATTCGTAAACCACCGCGTGGTGGTCGAAAATATTCCCCCATTGCGGCTCGATTCGCACCTGCCGACCCCCCAATCCCACGCAGGACGCCGGCGGCTCGTCCTTCATCGCCCAGGCAGCCTTGTCCAAGCTATGCACGTGTTGCTCGACGTTGTGGTCTCCGGACAACCAGGTGAAGTACAGCCAGTTCCGCAACTGGTACTCCATCTCCGACCAGTCCTGCTTCCGCGGATGGTGCCACAAGGTCCCCGTGTTGTAGCTCACGTGCATCACGGTAATGTCGCCAATCGCCCCATCGTGAACCTGCTTCATCAATTCGCGCTTGGGCAGATCGTACCGGTAGCACAGCCCAGAAACGATCGACAGGTTGTGCTTCTTCGCTTCTTCGCACGTCTCCAGCACGCTCCGCACCCCCGGACCATCCACCGCCACCGGCTTCTCGCAAAACACGTGCTTCTTCGCCGCCACCGCCGCCTTCAGTTGCTGCGGCCGGAAGTGGGGCGGAGTACACAACAGCACCACGTCCACCCCACAGTCGATCACCTTCTGATAGGCATCGAACCCCACGAACTGCCGCTCCGGCGGCACGTCCACCTTCTCCGCCGCTCCAGCCTTCAGCCCCTGCAAGCTCTGCCCAATCCGATCGGCGAACGTATCTCCCATCGCGAACAGTTTCACATTCTTGTCCGCTTCCAGGGCGTTGGCCGCCGCCCCCGTTCCCCGCCCGCCGCAGCCGATCAACCCGATCTTCAACGTTTCGCTGCTCGCCGCGTGGACCCCGCTGGGAACAACCAGGTTGGCCAGCCCTGCCGCGCCGACAACCCCCGCCGACGTGGCCAAGAACCGCCTGCGATCAGGCCTCGCCTGCTGAGAACCAGTTGGAGCGTCGTGTAACATGGGTTCACCTTAAAACGGGTTGCGCGCGTGGATCAGAAATTGCCCCGGCATTTCCTCTAATTCGCAATAATTAACCTAATTCGCCCAACCACCGCTTGTCAACCAATTGGCGATTGCGAAACGAACTGCCCGGCGCGCATTCTCTTTACCCGACCCTGGCGCAGCATCCAGCATCGGCCAGCCCGCCGCCGGGGGCGGGCGCCAAGATGTCTCGCTTCGCCCGCCAGCGCAGCCCAGCGCCGACGCCGGTCTACACCAGCGCCGCGTACCGATCGGCCATTTCAGCCAGCGTCACCGGCTTGATCTTGCTGGCGTTCCCTGCCTGGCCAAACTGGATCATCCGCTCCGCGCACACCTTCTTCATGGCGTCCCGCGCAGGCTTCAGATAGTCCCGCAGGTCGAATTTCTCCGGCGTTTCCCACAGCACTTTGCGGATTGCCCCGGTCATCGCCATCCGATTGTCGGTGTCGACGTTGATCTTCCGCACGCCATGCTTGATTCCCCGCTGGATCTCCTCCACCGGCACCCCCCAGGTCTGCGGCATTTTTCCGCCGTACTTGTTGATGATGTCCTGCAGCTCCTGCGGAACGCTCGACGACCCATGCATCACCAGATGGGTGTTCGGCAGCCGCCGGTGGATCTCCTCGATCCGGCTGATCGCCAGCACTTCGCCGGTCGGTTTGCGGGTGAACTTATACGCCCCGTGGCTGGTGCCGATGGCCACCGCCAGCGCGTCGACCCCGGTCTCGGCCACG
>JALHPA010000708.1:0-1016 GCA_022842745.1 Pirellulales bacterium | reverse complement strand
CGTCTTCCTGCTCCCCTTCTCCATGTTCCAGAGAGCCAAGACACCCCAATTCTCCTTCCACCGACACCCCGCGCGGGTGAGCCATCTCCACCACGTCCCGGGTCACGCGCACGTTGTACGCAAAATCGGCAGGCGTCTTCCCGTCCTCCTTCAGACTCCCATCCATCATCACGCTGGTAAACCCGTTGTCGATCGCGCTTTTGCACGTCGCCGTGCTGTTGCCGTGGTCCTGGTGCATCGCCACCGGCAATTGCGGGTACAGCTCCGCCGCCGCCAACATCAAATGCCGCAAATAGTTGTCCTGGGAATAGCTCCGCGCCCCGCGCGACGCCTGCACGATCACCGGCGAATTGGTCTCCTTGGCCGCCTCCATGATGGCCTGAATCTGCTCCATATTGTTGACGTTAAACGCCGCCAGCCCGTATTGATTTTCGGCGGCATGATCCAACAGCAAACGCATCGGTACCAATGGCATGACGAAGCTCCTTATTCCAGTGCGGCCAAACACCCATCCCTCAGCCGCCGATTGTAGCCCCCAGCCCCGCCCCCAAAAAGGGGCCGAAATCCGATCTTCGGGCGCTTCTTGATCGCCCCAACGCCCGATGCGGTTTTGCCGTCCTTCTCCGCCATCAAAAGGGAACCATCGTTTCAACAGGTCACTGCTACTCGACTCTTTCGGGCTCAAAACCGAACTCCTCCATCATTCGTTCGACGTACCTCAATTCCGGACGGGCAATCATCAAGGTCTTCACCCCATGTCGGGTCATCCTGGAACTTCGGACGGACACTTCGTATAGGCTTTTCCAGTCGTACAGCACACTTGAGCCTTCGTCTGTTATCTCCGTGCCGTACAGGCCTAAAGAGCCCAGGTTGAGTCGCGAAAGCTCTTTCAATCCCGCGTCCGTAATTTTCCCCGTCGTCACTACCGCCAAATACTCCAACTGCGGTTGCGTGTCTGACAAGATCCGCAGCCCCTCATCCCCAATTTTATAGGTCACAAGTTTCAGTCCATTCAA
>JALHPA010000707.1 GCA_022842745.1 Pirellulales bacterium | reverse complement strand
AAGCGGCCTGCGGCTTCTAGTTACGTCGGATCGTTACCTCGGAAATACGACCGCCCCCGCGTTCGGCGAAGGATCGTTCGAGCATGCGTAATCTGCCGGTCCATTGGTACGAGGGGCTCTTCCTGCGGCCGCAGCATCTGCAGGCGGCCGACCGCTACTGGACCGAGCTGCTCCAGACCTCCGAGCAATGGGACCGGCCCTACAACTACGGTCTGCACGCTTTCGAGCACTCTCGAGAGGCCCTGGCCAACTACCAGTTCCAGGTCCATGTCCTCTCCGCGCGGATGCGCGACGGCACGCTTGTCTCCCTCGAATCTGGCAGTGAGCCGGACCGCCTGGACCTCAAACCTTCCCTCCGGCACCTGCAAGGCGCCAAGGTCGACTTGACCGAAGCCTTTGGCCGCGAAACCGCCGTCACCGTCTACCTTGCCATTCCGAAGCTGCAAATGGGCCGCGCCAACGTCGGCCGACCCGGGGAAGCCGACCGTACCCGCTATCTGGAGACCGACCTCCCCACGCAGGACGAAAGCCGCGGCGGCGGGGACCAGCAGATCCAGGTCCGCTTGCTCAATGCCCGCCTGCTCCTCTCCAACCAGGACCTCGCCGGCTACGAAGTCCTCCCCATCGCCCGCATCCGCCGCGCCAGCGAAGAACAGGCCGTCCCCCGGCTCGATCCCGACTACTTCCCGCCGCTGTTGAATATCGCCGCCTGGCCCCCCCTCGGCCGCGACATGGTGCGCGCCGTGTACGACGTGATTGGCCAGAAGATCGAGGTCTTAAGCCAGCAGATCCTCAACCGCGGGATCGGTCTCGACAGCCGCGAGCCAGGCGACAGCGACCGGATCCTGATGCTCTCCCAGCTCAACGTCGCCTACGGCACGCTTGGCGTGCTGGCCGCCGCCCAGGGGGTCCATCCCTTCACCGCCTACCTCGAGCTGGCCCGACTGGTCGGCCAGTTGTCGATCTTCGCGCGCGAACGCCGGATCGGCGATATTCCCTCCTACGATCACGACGACCTGGCCCGCATCTTCGCTTACCTGCGGCAGCGGATCGAAGCCCTCATCAATACCGTCCGCGACTACGAGTACGAACAGCGCTACCTGGTGGGCGTCGGCCTGGGGATGCAAGTCACCCTCGAACCGAAGTGGTTCAATTCCGACTGGCAGTGGTACATCGGCGTCAACAAGGGCGAACTCACCGAGCAAGAGTGCCGCGAGCTGCTCTCGGCAGGCATGCTCGACTGGAAATTCGGCAGCAGCCGCCAGGTTGAAATCCTATTTAAGAATCGCGCCGCCGGTCTCAATCTGATCGCCGTCGAGCGGCAGATACGGGCCTTGCCTGCCCGCCGCGATTGGGTGTTTTATGAAGTCGACCGCCGCGATTCGCCTGCCTGGCGGGACGTGCAAGAGACGCAGACCCTGGCCATGCGCCTCAAGGACTCATTAATTGTCAATCGCGACCGCCTGCAAGGCGAACGACAACTTGTCGTCTCCGCGCGCGGCAAACAGGCCGGGCTGCAGTTCGCCTTGTTCGCCGTCCCCACCATCAGCTAATCGTCACGGGAACCCGTTCCCGCGTAAAACCACATCCGAGCAGAAAATCAGGTCGCAAGGAGAACCGCTTGCGGCACTTACCGATACCGCGAAAATCCAACAGCCGCAATGGATTGCTTCGGGCCATTCGTCGTCGCCAGCCCTCCGGGCCGGCCAGCGCGGGGGAGTAGGGAACGCACAACCGCCACGCCATGACCCCCAAGTTCGCCCAAGCCGTCGATCCCGTGTTCTTGCACGTTCTCGGCCTGCTCGACCGCATCGGCCGCAACGAGCAGCCGGCCCCCCAGGACGAGCGGATGCGCATCAAGGGCCTGATCGACTCCGCCCAGGCACTGCTCGGCGGCGGCCCCGAGTGGCTGCTGGCCAAGTACGCGATCGTCTCCTGGATCGACGAAGTCCTCGTCGAAACCCCGTGGGATGGCCGCGACTGGTGGAGCAACAACGTCCTTGAGGTCGAGACCTTCAACACCCGCCTCTGCAACGAGATGTTCTACGTCCGCGCGCAAGAGGCCGCCGCGCTTTCCGGCCGAGACGCGCTCGAGGTCTTTTACGTCTGCGTGGTCCTCGGCTTCCGCGGCCTGTACCGAGACCCGGCGATGGCCGCCATGTTCACGCAGGCGCACGGCCTCCCCCCCGACCTGGAAACCTGGGCCCGGCAGGCCTCGTTGGCCATCCGACTCGGTCAGGGGCGCCCCGCCCTGAGCGGTCCCCGCCGCGAAATCGCCGGGGCTCCCCCCGTTCGCGCGAGGCCCCTCGTCGTGTGGTCATGGGTCGCCGCGGTGCTGCTCAGCGTCACCCTTGCCATCTGTTACGCCCTGTGGATGACCTGACGGCCAGCGACTTTCCGCGCACCCCCAACTCACTCTCCTTTCCTGCGTCATGAGCGAACCGGCGCTTCCCAAACCTCCTGGCAAATTGGCGAAAATCTTCGCTCCGCTAACGGCGGCGCCTGGGAGACTTTTGCGCCTTTCCCTGCCCACCAAGGCGGCGCTCGTCACCTTCTTCGCCTTGACCATTATCGCCGTTTGGGCCCTGCTCGCCTTCCACGCCAATCCCGCCAGCGTGCCCTGGCGACACGCGATCTCCTGGGGGTGGGTCCTTGCCGTCCTGTGCCTTATCGTGCTGATCCCGCTGGTCCTCCATCGCGCCCTTAAACTTTGGCTCGAAGGAGAACCTTCTCGCTTTCCAGACATCGACTTCGCCTGGCAAGCAGGGTTGGATGCCCTTTCCAAGAGCG
>JALHPA010000706.1 GCA_022842745.1 Pirellulales bacterium | reverse complement strand
TGAAATTGATCATCCGGGAAGGGTCCGCGGCCAAGGACTTCGAGGCCCTTGCTCCGCTGGTGCAACTTTATCCCGATCGCTGCATGTTCTGCAGCGACGACAAGCATCCCGATGAGCTCACCCAGTGGCACATCAATGCCCTGGTCAAGCGAAGCCTGGCCCTCGGGGCTCCGCTGTTCGACGCGCTCCAAGCCGCCTGCGTGAATCCTGTCCGGCACTACGGTTTGCCGGTCGGCTTGTTGCAAGTGGGCGATCCGGCCGATTTTATTGAGGTCGACGATCTTTCGAATTTCAACATACTCCGCACGTTTATCGACGGTCATCTCACCTTCGATGCCAACGTTGCCGATCCCGCGTCGCTTGTGCCGCGGGTCGTACCGCGGATCGTCAATCAGTTTTCCACGCCCCACAAACAACCCGCCGAATTTCGCGTCCCGGCGCAAGACGGAGGGTTATTGGTAATCGAGGCGATCGACGGACAGTTGGTCACCGGTCGATCGATCATCGACCCGCGCGTTTCCGAGAATCAAGTGGTGGCGGATCCGCAGCGCGATCTGCTCAAGATTGTCTTGGCGGATCGGTACGGCGGAGGGCCCCCCGCCGTGGCGTTCATCCGTCGCTTCGGACTGCGGACTGGGGCGATCGCTTCCAGCGTCTCTCACGATTCTCACAATCTGATCGCGGTCGGCTGTACCGACGACGAGATCGCTACGGCGATCAATGCTCTGATCGACGTGCGCGGCGGAATCTCCGTGGCGGAAGGAAATGCGGTCGACGTACTGCCGTTGCCGATCGCCGGTCTTATGTCCGACCGAGACGGAAGGGAGGTGGCCGCCGAGTACTCGCGGCTCGATCGCCGCGCAAAGGAACTTGGCTCACAGCTTTCGGCGCCGTTTATGACCCTCTCCTTCATGGCACTGACCGTGATTCCCGAACTTAAGCTCGGTCCTCAGGGCCTGTTCGACGTGGAGCAATTTGCCTTCGTGCCAATGTTTGTCTAGCGGCAGTGACCCAGTGACCCGTGACCCTTGTCCGGGGCCCTCGGACTGTGGAACTTAAACCGTGGAGACACGGCGACCGCTCAAGCTCTCACCCTCTGCGTTCGTCCAACACAAAAATCTTCAATTGCTCGAACGCCTGTTTTTCCCTCGCCCCGCCGGTTTTTTCCACCGGTGTCGCCAAGCGAGCGAATTCGGCCGCGATTTCCGCTGCCGGTAGAATGTCCACCCGCGTCGCTAGTATGGCCGCTTCCAGCACCGCATGTTTGGCCCGATTGAACCCGATAAACTCGCGTTGCGTCCCCTGAGCGACGATCCGCGCCAGAAACTCGGCCCGTTGGTGCTCATGGGGCGCCGGTTCCGCTCGAAAGGCGTACCATCGGCAGGCATCTTCCAGAATCACCCCCTCGACCGCGTCGGCATAACGCGTCGGAGGCGGAGGATCGAGCCGACCGATCGCGGCTTGGGCCAGAATCAACACATCGTCGGTGATGTGAAATACACCCTGACCGGTGCGCAGCAGGTTTTTGTACGTGGTCGAGGTTCGAAACGGCCGCAGCACAAACTGCGACGATTCACCGTCAAAAACTGGACCCATCGGCGAGATATTGGCCGATCCATCCGAATTCAGCGTGGTGACAATCCCCTCCAGTATCACCGGCATGCTCTCTTTCGAAGAACGAATGTCCCCGTCAAATCCGCGACGGCGGAGGCGACGACCCTGGCAGACATCAGAACGTCACTGGCGTTAGCGGCACGAAGTGAGCCGATTCCGCTGCCGCGGGACTCTCGCTGACTTGCAAATCCTCGTCCGCGGCGTGAGGCAATTGGGCGATCCGCAGGAAATTCGCCAACATGCGATAGCCCCATTCCGTCAACACCGACTCGGGGTGAAACTGCACCCCCACTACCGGTAACGACCGATGCTCGATCGCCATCACGATTCCATCGCTTGTCCGCGCCGATACAACGAAGTCCCGCGGCAATTCCGATTCGTCGACCACCAAGGAATGATATCGGCCGACCCAAACCGGATCGGGGATTCGAGCGAAGACTCCCTGACCACTGTGCCGGACTTCGGACGCCTGGCCATGCACAGGCGCGGGCGCACGGACGACGCGGCCACCCAACCCCTCGGCAATGGCCTGATGGCCAAGGCATACGCCCAACAGCGGGTATTCAGAACACAACTCTCGGACCACGGCGAGAGAGATGCCTGCCTCGCGGGGCGTACATGGACCTGGCGACAAAACGATTGCGGAGGGATTCATTCGGCGCACGCCCGGCACATCGATCGCGTCGTTTCGAACAACTTCAACCGCTTGGCCCAGCCGCCGGAGGTATCGGGCCAGGTTATGGACGAAACTGTCGTAATTGTCGATCAATAAAATCATTCGTGCTCGATTGTGGCGACGAGGCCACCGGGGACCAGACGTTCGAACCGGTCACTTATTGTACCCCCGGCAAATCCAGGTCCCATGCGTTCCACTACGGCGACGTATTCGGGACAATGTCGATCAGCCCTGCGTCGAGGTACTGTCCGCCGGTCGTTTGACGACAATGGATGGCGATCGAATTCGTTCCTGGTTGCAGCGACTTGCTGGCCGCTTCGGAGATCGTTACCAGCATGGGACGGGTCGAATAACCTTTGACCGCAGCCGCAAGAACGCCGTTGATGTAGACTTCGGCGTCTTCGTCGTGGTGCAGAAGCAACCGGGGGGCCGACAGACTATCCGCCGGAAGTTCAAAGGTCCTTCGCACCCACAGATCCTTGCTCTTCCATTCCGTCCCG
>JALHPA010000705.1 GCA_022842745.1 Pirellulales bacterium | reverse complement strand
ATCACCAGTTCCGTCGGCGCGGCCGCCATGGACACGCTGCACGTGGCGTTCGACAACGCCGGGGCGGGAGCTTCCGAGTGGTTGGGCTATCCGCTTGTGGGAACCAACCAGGTGATCGTCAAATACACCTACTTTGGCGACTTGAATCTGGATGGGGCCGTAGATGCCAGCGACTATCTGCCGATCGACAACAACTTCGGCGCTGGGACGACGGTGATGACCGGGGATGCGAATCTGGATGGACTGGTGGACGCAGCGGATTATTTGCAAGTCGACAACAACTTTGGCAAGGGAAGCGCTGTTCCCTTGGCGGCGTTGGAAAGCGACTCGGTCGTGGGCCGCGAAGGCATGGGGCTAGGTCTGGCCAGGATTTCAGACCAGCAAGTGCCGATGGCCGATGTACGCACTCAAGAGATCGGGATGGCACTGGCCGAGGAGGATGCCAGCGGCCACGTGGATATTGAGGCTTTGGCCTGGACGTGGCTGACGAGGGGCATGGCCCAAGAGAACGACGAAGCGGAGGGACCAGCGGTCAAGCGTCGGCGGGAAACGTGGGACGCCGGATTGCTCGCGGCGCTTGCGCGTTGACCGGCGGGCGGCAGTACCGTCAGCGCGTCAAACGGTGGAAGCGCTCCATGAGATCGCGGGTGATTGGGCCTGGAGCGCCGTTGCCTATTTTCCGGCGGTCGACTTTGACCACGGGAATGATTTCCGCGGCGGAACCGGTAAGAAAGCATTCATCGGCGATGTAAACATCGTGCCGGGTGAGAGCGGTCTCGCGGACCTGATAGCCGGCCTTACGGGCCATTTCGATCACCGCGTCGCGCGTGATGCCTTCCAAGATGCCGGCGTCGGTCGGCGGAGTTAGCACGGCCTGGTTTCGGACCAGAAAGATGTTATCTCCGGTGCATTCGGCGACTTCGCCTTTGTGGTTGAGCATCAGCGCTTCGATGCAGCCGGATTGCAAGCCTTCGATTTTAGCCAGGATGTTGTTGAGGTAATTCAACGACTTGATGCGGGGGCTGAGGGCAGCCGGATGGTTGCGCATGGTGCTGGCGGTGACGATTTCCAGCCCGTTTTGGTAAAAGTCCTCGGGGTACAAGGCGATGTGGTCGGTGATGATAATCACCTGAGGATGGCTGGTGCGGTTGGGATCGAGACCGAGGCTTCCTGACCCGCGGGTAATTACCAGACGGATATAGCCGTCGGTGATGTTGTTGGCAGCCAGGGTGTCGTTTACCGCCTTGGCGAGCGCCGGGCGGCTGATCGGAATCTCCAGCCAAATAGCTTTGGCCGACGCCCACAGCCGTTCCAAGTGCTGTTCCAGGCGGAAAACCTTGCCGCCGTAGCTGCGCATGCCCTCAAACACTCCGTCGCCGTAGAGCAGGCCGTGATCGTAGACGCTGATTTTGGCGTCTTCCTTGTCGTACAGCTTGCCGGAAATGTAAACCTTGAGGGGAACTTCTTTGGCGGACATGAACGAGATGGGGAGGTGAGGTAAATAAGCGATTGGAAGGATGTCCCCCGGTGAAGGAGGGATCCTGGAATGAACGCCATGCGCTTGGGGCCGGCCGATCGGCTCACTGTGCCACGTCGTACGAAGCGTGGATCACAAGCAGCCGAAGGTACGGCAACTCAATCGGCGACGCCGACAACCTGCCCTGCCGTCAGTTGGACCACCCGGTCCGCAGCCGCGGCAATGGCATTGTCGTGGGTCACCATGATGATAGAGAGGCCCTGTTCGCGGTTCAAGGTTCGCAAGATGCGGAGGATTTCCTGCCCGGTTTGCTGATCGAGATTTCCAGTGGGTTCGTCCGCCAGGAGCACCTGAGGCTGCGAAATGAGAGCCCGAGCGATCGCGGCGCGTTGCATTTCCCCCCCGGAAAGTTCGCGAGGGCGATGTTTGATGCGGTGGGCGAGTCCCACGCGGTCGAGGAGTTCCTTGGCGCGAGCCACGTACTGGGATCGCCGCCGCCAATACGCAAAGGCGCTGGCTTGAATCATGAGCGGCATGAGGACGTTTTCCAGCGTGGTCAGCTCCGGCAG
Source organism: Pirellulales bacterium (assembly GCA_022842745.1). Taxonomy (GTDB): domain Bacteria; phylum Planctomycetota; class Planctomycetia; order Pirellulales; family JALHPA01; genus JALHPA01. Next base: position 753 of record JALHPA010000705.1, on the reverse strand, counting down.
GAGGTGATAGAACTGGAAGATCATGCCGAATTCCTCGTTGCGCAGCCGATCGCGGTAGGCTGCGGGCAGATTGTCGATGCGCCGATCGTGAAATCGGACCTCGCCGGACGTGGGAGCGTCGAGGGTGCCTAGCAAGTGGAGCAGAGTGCTTTTGCCACAGCCGCTTTGGCCGACAATCGCCAGCAATTCTCCCTGTCGAACCTCCAGATCGACCCCGGCGAGCACGGGGACCGAAAGGCTTCCTTTGTTGTAGACCTTGTGCAGGCCCAGGGCGGCCAGATGGACGGGAGGAACCTGCGCCGCGGCGGGCAAGTCGATACGCAAGTCCACGCCTGGGCGGGCCATCGATCCTGAGGCGATTTCCCGGCGCTGCGGCCGGGAGGCAGTGATTGGTGCGTCCAAGGCGAGCGACGAAGAAAAGCTGGATTCATTCATACCGGAGGGCCTCGACGGGGTGGAGACTCGCGGCGCGGCGCGCCGGAAGCACGCTTGCCAAAACGGCAATTCCCAGCGCTCCGAGCACGATCCAAGTGACAGTGAGCGGCTCGACGATCGTGGGGATTTTGTAGAAGTAGTAGATGGAGGGATCAAAAACCCGTCTGCCGCTGATGACCTCCAGCCAGTCACGGATCTGGTTGATGTAACGGACAAAGAGCAGACCGAGGATCATGCCTGCGCCGGAGCCGACGACTCCCAAGGAGAGGCCGTAGGTGAGAAAGATGCTCATAATGCCGCGGCTGGAGGCGCCCAAGG
>JALHPA010000704.1 GCA_022842745.1 Pirellulales bacterium | reverse complement strand
TGAAAGCTGTTTGTCCACATTTTTTGTCACCGCGCGTTCGCCTATCCGTTCGACGCGGACGGCGACGACGACTGGATGGCGCGGCATTTTTTCACCGGCGGCATCATGCCCTCCGACGACCTGTTGCTGCACTTCCAGCGCGACCTGCAAATCGAGGGCCGTTGGGCAGTCAATGGCCGGCATTACGCGCGAACGTTGGAAGCGTGGCTCGCGCGACTGGACGCCAACGCGGAGTCCCTCACTCCCCTGCTGAGCAATGCCGCCCAGGAGGCCGGGGCGATCCAACTCAATCGCTGGCGGATGTTTCTCCTGGCCTGCGCCGAGTTGTTCGCGTACCGGGGTGGGGAGGAATGGTACGTGGCGCACTACCGATTTGCGCGCCCCTGACCGACGAAAGAACGCCGCGCCGACCCAACTCAGCGGACCAATCCCGGATAGGCGTCCAGATCGAGCGCTTCGACCAGGCCGGCCTTCAGCCGCTCGATCGCCAGCGCACCCATCACGGCGTTGTCGGTGCAAAGCCTCGGCGGCGGGACAAATACTGAGACTTGCGCCCTACGGCACTCCGCTTCCAACCGCTCCCGGAAGCGCGCATTGGCCGCCACTCCGCCAGCCACGCACAATGTCCGCAGTCCAGTCTTCTCGACCGCCTGCAAGGCCTTCCCCACCAGGCAATCGATCACCGCGGCTTGAAAACTGGCGGCCAGGTCGGCGATTTGCTTCGCGGTCAGCGTACTGGAGTCGAACGTGGTTCCGGGGCCGGCGATCGCGTACCGCACCGCCGTTTTTAACCCGCTGAAACTGAAAGCCAGCCGGTCCCGGTCGCGCAATAAGGACCGCGGAAAGTCGTGCGCCTTCGGATTCCCATCCCGCGCGGCCTTTTCCACCGCCGGTCCGCCCGGATACGGCAAGCCGAGCATCGCCGCCACCTTGTCGAACGCCTCCCCGGCCGCATCGTCGATCGTGCCTCCCAGCGGAACGAAATCCAACGGCCCGCCACAGCGATACAAGCTGGTGTGGCCTCCGCTCACCACCAGTCCCACGCACGGAAATACGTCCGGACCGAACGCGATCCGGCAGGCATAAATGTGGGCCTGCAAATGGTCGATCGCCACCAACGGGATATCGAGCGCCAGCGCCAGGGCCTTGGCCGCGGTCAGCCCGACCAACAGCGAACCTGCCAAACCGGGTCGATTGGCCACCGCCACCGCGCCCAGCTCGGCCAGCGAGATGCCTGCGCGGCGGAGCGTTTCGTCGATCACCGGCAGAATCCGTTCGACGTGTGCCCGCGCGGCGATTTCCGGGACGACCCCGCCGAACCGTTGGTGCAGCTCATCCTGAGAGGCCACGACCGAGGCCAACACCGCCAGTTGATCCGTGACCACCGCCGCCGCCGTCTCGTCGCAAGTCGTCTCCAACGTCAGTACGTTCACGGCGCCCGAGCCAGCTCGCTGGTCAGATATTCGACCGCCTTCTGAAGCTGCCGATCGACGAAGGGAGGCGAGACCTTGCTGCCAGAGCTGCCGTTCGCCTTACCGTTCGCTGGACCCTCCGTGGACGGCTTCTCCTCCGGGTTCTTGGGCGGATCGTCCTTCGGTTCTTCGGCGGGCTGCGGCGTCTTCGTCGCCCCTTCCGGCGACTTTTCGGGCGATGCGGCATCGTCGGCCGGCGGTTTCTCTCCCGTCGAGTCCGAAGGAGAACTGGCTTGCGAATCTTCGGGCTTGGAGGGGCCCTCGTTCGCATCGGCGGATGTCGCTTTGGCGGCCAGAATGTCGCGGCTGCGGCGATACAGCAGAAACTGGCCAATCTCCGGCTCGCTCAGCCGAACTTCGTACCCATCATTCGGACGGACGCCCCACTCATCGGTCTCTTTGGCGTCGGGAAAGCGGTGAATGTTATGGCCGTTCGGCCGCTGGTAGCTGGCCGTGGTCAATTTCAAAGCGCTCTTGCCATCCTCCAGTTCGATTACGTTTTGCACGCTCCCCTTGCCCCACGTCCGTTCCCCAATGACGACCGCACGCTTGTGGTCCTGCAAACAGGCGGACACGATTTCGCTGGCGCTTGCGCTATAGCGGTTGACGAGCACCGCCATCGGGAAACCTTCAAAAGTGCCGTCCTTGCGTGCTTCCCAAGTCCGTTCCTTGGTGTTCCGCCCTTTGGTGCTCACGATCCGCCCATCGGCCACGAACAGATCGGCGATTTCAATCGCCGACGTCAATAACCCGCCAGGATTGAACCGCAGGTCCAGCACCAGCCCGCGCAGATTCCGCGACTTCAAATCGTCGAGCGCCTTCTTCAAATCGCTGTACGTGTCGCGGCTGAAGGCGGTGATCCGGATGTACCCGATTCCCCGTTCCGGGTCGAGCATAAACTCCCAATCGTCGTTCGCCTTGTGCGTATCCCCGAGCACGGTCGAGACGTGGATCGTCTCCCGCTTGAGCGTAACCGTCATCTCCTTGTTGTTGGAGTGCCGCACCGTCAGAGTCACGCTGGTGCCGATTTCCCCCTTCAGCCGTCGCACCGCCTCGTCCAGATCGAGATCGCGCGTCGATTCCCCCTCGATTTTGACGATCCGGTCGCCGGACTGAATCCCCGCCCGATAGGCGGGCGTCCCCACCAAGGGCGACAGGACCCGCAGTTGGCCGTCGTCGAGCGTAATTTGAATGCCGATTCCGCCGAACTGGCTCTCGACCGAGCTCTTGAACCCCCCCAGCTCTTCGGGGCCAATGTAACTGGAGTAGGGATCGAGTTTGCTCAGCACCCCCTTGATCGCGGCCTCCATCAGTTCCCGCCGGCTGA
>JALHPA010000703.1 GCA_022842745.1 Pirellulales bacterium | reverse complement strand
ACCAGAATCGGCCCCCGCGAATCCACTGACCGGACGACGACGCCCGGCTCCGATTTGCCGGCCGCGTGCTTGCCTCCCTTCCAGCCTGCGGTCCTGCCGGTCGACCGCTGACATTGCCATCCCCAGGACTCGTTTCCTTTGGCGCAACAATGCCGGCTCTTGATCCCGCTTGAACGGCCACGCAGGCATCCAGCCCGTCGATCCGACTTGAGAGCGACCGACCGTTCGCCGGTTCTTCCGCCGCCAGCCTGGCCGCTTGCGCGTTCTCTAGTACAGACCCCGCCCTGGCGGCAGCTTCAACGTTTCGGCCTGCGGCCTCCTCGGTCCGTTTCTCGAACCAGACGCTGCCTGCCTCAGGCGATTCCCCCGAATCGATAACCTTTTCCGGCCCTGCGGTGCGTTCTGGTGGCCCTGGAAACGGCACCTGGGTCTTTTCGCGGCACACCGGGCAACGGCCTTGCCTGCCGGCCCACGCATCGGCGACGCGCAGCGAGTGCCCGCCTGGACATTGAAATTCGATCGACATACGGCCGCCTGACCACGCCCAACCAGGATCTCCACCGGTCCTGTTAGTCTGTTTCCCCGCCTGGCTGGGGTCAAGCTACTGCAATCGGGGACGACAACCGGTAACGATCCCCGTCACATCTTGCGAGTCTTCTCCCATTGCCCCCGAACTTCAGCCAATGGGTAATCCAGAATCGGCAGATCGAGTCCCGCCAACTCGTTGAGCCGCCGCCAGCCCCGGGTCACCAACGACTCCTGCGCCCGCACAAACGCCACGTCCAGTTGGCGCTTGTCGAACGCGCCTTCCACGGCAACCGGCGGAAACTCCTCCGCCACGATGAACTGGGCCAAGGTCGGATTGCAGCGAATGTGCCGCTCGCGAGTCGTATGCAACACCTCCGGGTCGAGCATCCCGATCACGTAGCGTAAGTACAAGTCGCTCTCCGTCAATTCCGCCACGTCTCCGCCGCAGACGTCGCACAGATAGCCCTCTTCGCATTTCGCCATTCGATTTCTCCCGCGGACATTCGTACCGCGACCCGTTCCCGCCCCGCGCAGCATCACTTCCGATTCCTCGGCCGGGGCCGACCCAAGTGCCGAAATCGGCTGCCCCGGCAGCTTGGTGGCTTTTCCAGTATCCGAGATAAACCACTATCCCACAAGCACTTACAAGGCCAACGTGCACCTCCGGACCTCCCTCCCATCGCCGTTGCCCTTTTCCACCCCCAGCGGGGAGAATAGTCAACGTGCGGCGAAAAAGCATGGTACGCTTTCTGGAGGACCCTATAATCGGTCCCCGCGCTCATTTTGGGTTTCGACCGAGGCGCTTCCGCGTGTCCCAACTGGGAAAAACCTTCGCATCGTTCATGCTGCTGGCACTAGCGGCGGCAGTGTGCGGCTGCGCGGGCGGAACGCCCCGCATCGACCCCAGCGGCGATCGGCTCTTCACCTGGACGCCCCCCCCATCGGCCGTTCCCGCCACCTACCCTCCTCCCGGCCAAACCCCCTCCATCGCCCCGGCGCTGCCAGCCGGCTCGGTTCCCGCCTACTCCGTGCCAGCAGGAACGGTTCCGGCCATTCCAACGCCGGCTACTACAACGCCGGTCGCTGCCGCGCCCCTCCCCGCCGCCCCCGCGGTTTCGCAACCCGGCCTGACGCTCACTCCCGGTCGAATCGTCGCCCCCGTCGGTACCGAGGTCCTGCTGGTCGCCGGTGTCCACGAGCCGGGAGAGCCAATGGTCCCCTACCGCCGAGTTGAATGGCTCTTGGCCCCCGGCAGCGTCGGCCAGTTCCTCGGGATTGGGGACAGCGATCGCCTGTTTGGCGGATACGTTTTCGGCACCCGTCCCACCAAGATCAACAACGAGTACGCCGTTAACGAGACGCTCGCCGTCCCCCGCGTCCTCAACCGTGGCACCCCCGACCCCAACGACGATGTCTCCATTCTCGCCGGGCAGGCCTGGATCACCGTCTCTTCCCCCGTCGAAGGCGCTAGTTACGCCACCGCCTACGCCCCCGAAATTCAAGGCACGCAAGGCAACCGCCAATCGAGCGTCGTGCATTGGGTGGACGCCCGCTGGACGGCGCCGCCGTCGACGAGCCTTCCCGTCGGTGGAAAACTCCTCATGCAGACCCGCGTGACCCGACAAACTACTGCCGGCCCCGCCCCCGGTTACAAAGTTCGCTACGAAGTTGTCGGCGGCCCGCCGGCTGTCTTTGTGGCTTCCAACTCCTCATCTATCGAAGTCAACACCGATGAATCGGGACAAGCCAACGTCGAGTTAGCCCAAGTCTCCGCCGAGCCAGGCATCAACTCCGTGTCCGTAACCTTGGAGCGTCCCGCCGGCCTGATCGCGAGAGTTCCCGATCCCCTAGTCCTTGGCGCCACCCAGACCCAAGTTACGTGGCTCGCGCCAGGCAGTCCCCCCCCAGCGGCAATTGCACCACCCGGCCCATCTACGGTTCAGCCCGCTTCGCCTGCAACGCCCGGCGCCTCCGCGATCTCGCCCCCCACCTCCACAGGTCCTTTGTCCATCAAAATCGACGGCCCGCAAGCCGCCGCCGTCGGTGAAACGGTCCGATTCACGATCGAAATCGCCAACCGCGGCGCCCAGCCAGCCACCGGCCTGGAAATCCTCGACCGCTTCGACCAAGGCTTGCGCCACTCCAAATTTTCCGGCGAAATCAAAAAGAAGCTCGATGACCTGCCTCCCGGACAATCCGTATCGGTCGCCGTCAGCTTCCAAGTCGCCAGCGCCGGCCGCCATTGCCACACCGTCCGCGTCTCCGGCGACGGCGGCC
>JALHPA010000702.1 GCA_022842745.1 Pirellulales bacterium | reverse complement strand
TATTTCGCGCGGCAGCGCGTCACCGAGAAACTCGGCCAGGCCAACACTTTCTTGCCTCCGGGGGTGACGCCTTACCTTGCCCCCGACGCGACGGCGTTGGGCCAGATTTTCTGGTACACGGTCGAGCCGAGCGCGGAGAACCCGATCGATCCGGGTCGCCTGTGGGCGCTGAACAAGTTTTACATCGCGCCGCAGTTGAACGCGGCCCCCGGCGTGGCCGACGTGGCGATCGTGGGAGGGACGCCGCTGGAATACCAGGTCGACGTGCGACCGGAGGATCTGCGGGCGTATGGCGTGACCTTGGGCGAGCTCTATTCCGCCGTCGGCAAAAGCAATCTTCCCTCCGGCGGGGGCGTGATCCAGAAAAACAACGCCGAATTCATCGTTCGCGGATTGGGGTGGATCAAAAACCAGCGCGACATCGAGCGGACCGTGATCAAGCAGGTCAACGGAACGCCGATTTACGTCGAGACCGTCGCGACCGTGCAATTGGGTACCCAGTTTCGGCGCTCCGTGTTTGAAAAAGACGGCAACGAGGTCACGGGGGGGGCGGTCCTGATGCGGCACGGAGAGAATCCGCTGGCCGTGACCGATCGCGTCAAAGCCAAAATCCAGGAGCTGCAACCGGGATTGCCCACGGGCGTCCATATCGTGCCGGCCTACGACCGCACTCGGCTGATTCACGGCGCGATCGATACGCTCACGGAAGTGATGTGGCACGAAATGCTGATCGCGTCTCTGGCGATTCTGCTCATTTTGATGCATGTCCGCAGCGTGTTCGTGATCTGCGTTACGTTGCCGCTGGCTGTCCTGTTCTCGTTCTTGATGATGTGGCTGCTCCGGGAAAGCGGCATTCTGGATATTCAGGCCAACATCATGTCCTTGGCCGGAATCACCATCTCCATTGGCATTTTGGTCGACCAGGCGATCGTGATGACGGAGAACGCCACCCACCATCTCAAAGAGCATTTTGGCGATCGCAAGGTCACAGGCGATATCCGTGAAATGGTTATCGCCCCCTGCCGAACGGTCGGCCGGCCGATCTTTTTCTCGGTCCTGATCATGCTGCTCTCCTTTGTTCCGGTTTTCATGCTCAGCGGTCGGGAAGGCAAGCTCTTTCATCCCCTGGCCTTTACCAAGAGCTTCGCCATGATCGGCGTGGCCATTACTTCGGTCACGATCGTCCCGGCTCTGATCCCAACCTTTATCAAGGGCCGGTTGCGCAGCGAAGAGGACAACTGGATCGTTCGCAGCTTCATCCGCGTTTATAAGCCCCTGCTCACCTGGGCCCTCCCGCGCCGCAATCTGGTCATGTGGGGCTTCGCCGTGCTGTTGGTCCTGGCGGCGGGCATGTTTCCCTTGCAGGCGCTGTTCGGGCTGGGCGCTTCCGCCACCGCCTGGCGCACGTCGTACCTGATCGTGTTCGCCCTCGTCACCGCGCTGACGGTGATTTTGACTCGCGGTTGGAAGTGGCAGCTTCTGTCGTTGGCGAGCTTGACCGTGATCGGCTTGTGGGCCTACGGCTTTCAAAAGATTGGCGTGGCATTTATGCCTGCGCTCGACGAGGGCACGATATTGGACATGCCGGTCACTGTGCCGCGACTGGGAGTGACGCAAGCGGCGGACGATCTTAAGGCCCGCGATGCGCTGCTTCGCGGTTTTCCGGAGGTGGAATCGGTCATCGGCAAGTCCGGCCGGGCGGACACCCCCACCGATCCTGCTCCGTTGGATATGGTCGAAACGTTCGTGAATTTTCGACCGCGCGAGCTGTGGCCGAAACGTGTCATGCGTTACGAGGTCGCCGCGCGACAAACCGCGGAGATTCTGACCGCCTTGGAAAGTGAGGGATTCGTCGCCTCCGCTGCCAGCGAAGAGGAACGCAACGGCATTCTCAACGGCGCTACCCAATCCGCTCTGATCCGGTTTGACGAGACGATGCGCCATCTGGCCCTGCAAAGGTATCAGGAGGTCGAGCGCGATCTGGCCCCCGTGCTGACCCGATTCGCCATTGAGCGCGCGCTCGGGCACATGGAAGCCTCGTCGGAGCTGAATTGGCCTGCCGCCAGCAGCCAAGACGACGAAATCGATCGGCTTGCGAAGCACTTTGTTCCCAAGTACGGCCCGTGGCTGGCGAAAAACCCATCGCTGGAGGATGCCACCCAACTTTGCCGGGACCTGGCGACCCGGCTGGCGGAAATGGGAGTGATTCCCGACGCGGTGGGCGCGTTGGAATTGCAGCCCTCGTTTGGCGATCGCCTGCTCTCGGAACTGAAGCGGTGGGGGGGCGCTCCGCCCGCCACTGTGGCGCGCGACGTCCTCGACGCCGTCGCGGCCGAGCGGATGCGCGTGTGGCGCGAGCGGGTGCGGGAGACCAACTGGGAGCTTCTGGATCGCGGGGCCGAAGCCTACACCTGGTATGCGATCGAAGAATTGGTCAAAGGCGCTGCCGCCGCGAATCTGACCAAGAACGCTCCGCAAGGCGCCGTCGCCGATCGTTTCTCCGCGGCCGCCTTGCAAGCCGAACTAGGCAAGCCCGCTACGCCCGAGGACCTGACCCCCTTTCATACGCTTCGCGAGACCCTCGAAACGCCGTTCCGCGATCGGCTGTTGCTTTGGCCGCGGCAGGGGGGGCGGGAAGGGGATCTCGTCGGTGACGAAATGCGCGAGCGCGTGCTTAAAGTGCCAGGATGGAGCAACATTTTCACGTATCCGATTTTCAATCGCATCGAAATGCTGGCGACCGGAGTACGCACCGAAGTCGGCGTCAAGGTTTTTGGTCCCGATCTGGAAACCATCGATCGCACGTGC
>JALHPA010000701.1 GCA_022842745.1 Pirellulales bacterium | reverse complement strand
CCCGGCGGCGGACAGGTATTCGATCGTGGCGGCGAGAATGGCTGGCGCTTGGGGGACGCCGGCGGCCAAAGCGATTGCTACCTTGTCCCCTGGAACGATCGCTTGCGCGAGGGGGGGGAAATCGAGGGGGGAGGCAAGCGCTGCTGCGGTCGCTCGTCCGGCCAGTTCGGCGTTCATGCCGGAGGGAGCGGTCCAGATTGCAACGTGCGGCTGCGGTTCGAGCCGAAGGCGTTGCGCCGTGCCAAAATTCAACGGAACCGTCATGAAAGCTCGATCGCGTGAACGGACGTGTTTAATAGGCCTGGTGGCCGCGCGGAATCATATTGGTCCGTTTCACGGTAGGTCAAGCGGCATGGTCAAGCGGCACGGTCAAACGGCGCGGTTTAGAAGTCAGTCATGCGGCCCGGGCGGGCGCCGGGGGGGAGGAGCGACCGGTCGTGCTTGACAAGGGGCGTTGGGGCAGTTCCCGGAGGCCACGGCGGCCGTGGGGAGAGGGTTGCCGTCGAAGGGGGACTTCGCCTTGCTTGCGCGTGCCCGATTCGGCCCAGGCTTCGGCTTCCGAGGTGAGCCGATTGAGCAGTTCGCCGATTTGCCGCCGGTAATACTCGATTCCGTCGCGGTCGAGGTCGGACGGGAGGTGGATTTCTGGACTGACGACGGCGCGGGCCCGGGATCCGGGACGAGGGAGAGCGAACCGATCCCAACTGCGCATGCGCCAGGGTTGGTCGTAGCCGAAGCCCATTACGACGAGGGGCAATCCAAGCTTGGAGGCCAAGTAAATTGGGCCTTGGGCCAGCTCGCGGCGGGGACCACGCGGTCCGTCGGGGGTGATGGTGAGGTTGGCGCCGCGGGCACTTTCCAAGAGGGCGCGGATGGCCGCGGATCCGCCGCGGTAGGTCGATCCGCGGACGAATTCAAAACCCAGGTGATGCGCGGCGCGGGACAGTACTTCCGCATCTCGATGCCTGCTGAGAAGCATCGTCATGCGGTTTCGCCCGCGCAGGTAGAGGGGGAATAGGATGTATTCGTGCCAGAAGATATAGATTTTTTGGCCGCGGTAGGAAGGGTGGACGGGATCGACGGCGGGATCGTAGAAGGCGGCTTTGTATTCGAGCGTTCTCATCCAAGCGGCGACGGCGCTGGCCGCGACGAGTCCGCCGCAGTGGGTAATCCAGGGGTGGTTGAGCTTCACGGTTTCATCCTGAAACGTAGGGGCGGGAGCGTCCTGCGAGCGCGTTTTTGGCAGTGCGAAGGAAACGCTGCCGATCGAAGTTGTGATATCGAATTTGTGATTTGATGGCGGTTAGTCGGGCCAGACTCCGCTGAAGACTTCGACGGCGGGGCCGGTCATGGTGACGTGGTCGTTGGCGTCGCTCCATTCCAGCTCCAAGTCTCCGCCGGGGAGGTGGGCGAGTATTTTTCGTTGGGTGCGTCCGGTAAGGACTCCCGCGACGCAGACGGCGCTTGCGCCGGTGCCGCAGGCCAAGGTGACGCCGCTGCCCCGCTCCCAGGTGCGCATGGTGACCTCGGCGGGGGAATGGACCTGGACAAAATGGACGTTGATTCGCCGAGGAAAGATCGAGGCGTTTTCGAGGCGCGGTCCGATCTGTTCGAGCGGCACATCGGACACGCGCTGGCAATAGAGCGTGAGGTGGGGATTGCCCATCGAGAGGCAGGTCATGCGGGGATCTAGGCCGCAGTCTTGCGTCCAGGCGAGGCGGGACAAATTCCAATCGTCCGGGGCCGGGGCGTCGACGATTCGTTCGCCCGGCCAGTCGGCCGGGACTTCCGCGGGGGCGAAGATTGGCGCGCCCATGTCGACCCGTACGCGCTCGACCTTGTCGTTGGAGATCAGCAGGTCAAGCGAAAGAACGCCGCGGCCGGTCTCGATGCGCAGTTGGGGTGCGCGGCGGATACCGTGGTCGTAGACGTATTTGGCAACACAGCGAACTCCGTTGCCGCACATTTCGGATTCGCTGCCGTCGGCGTTGAACATTCGCATGCGGGCATCGGCCACGGAAGACGGGCAAATCAGGATCAGACCGTCGCCGCCGACGCCAAAGTGGCGGTCGGCGATTGATCGGGCCAGCGCCGCGGGATCGTCCGGCAACCGTTCCTGGAAACAGTCGACATAGACATAGTCGTTTCCGGCCCCCTGCATTTTGGTGAACTTCATGGTTGTACCGTGCGCGAAACGAAGGCCCCGGTTTGCGATACAGGGCCTACGACTTGGGGATATGCGTAAGCTGGGGAGGTGGGCCGATGGTCGCCGCGCGAATTTTACGCCGAGTTGAAACGACGGCAAACCCCAAGTGAGAGAACGGCTGGTGGTGGAGGCGTTGGATTTTCGCCATTCCTTTGCGGCTGTCACTCCAGTTTCGCGGCGCGAGGTGGAGCAGCTTCTGGCGAAGGAGGAGGGCGCTGGTCGGGAACCTTGAGGTTGTTTGATCGGGGCGGACTCTATCGTGCTTTGTTCGCTAACTTGGCGAAAATCCCGGCGTTGGGTGACCGAAAAAGCTTGGCCAGATTGCCAGCTCGTGAGGCGTTAATTGAGAATTCGCCTAACTTTTCGCTTGCCACCAGGGAGCGGCCCCGCCGATGCAATCCAACGAGGCGGTTTCCTGTACGATAAGTTGAGGGAGCGATGAATCGTAACCTGTGGATCGGTATGTGCGTTTTTGCGTTGGCGGCGGCTGCAAGCGAGGCCGCGCTGGGGCAGACGTTTGGCGTTGAGGCGCACAATACGCTGATGCCTGCGTCGGGCGGCATGGGAGGCGCAAGCATTGCCCGGCCGCAGGATGTGACCTCGGCCATCAACGG
>JALHPA010000700.1 GCA_022842745.1 Pirellulales bacterium | reverse complement strand
CGCTTCATGCGACCGGCGGCGGCTCGTGCAGTTCGACCGGCCGCGCCTTGGAGCGGAATCGAATATTCATGATCTCGACCGTCAACGAGAAGGCCATGGCGAAATACAGGTATCCCCGATTGAGATGCCCGCCCATTCCTTCCGCCACCAAGAGACAGCCGATCAGAATCAAGAACGCCAAGGCCAGGATTTTCAACGTCGGATGGCGATGGACGAATTTACTGATCTGCCCTGCAAACACCAGCATCACCCCAACCGCGATGACCATTGCGGCCACCATCACGCCAATCTGCTTGGCCATTCCCACCGCGGTAATTACGGAGTCCAAAGAAAACACGATGTCCAGTATCGCGATTTGGACCAGTACCCAGCCATACGAGGCGGGCGCTGTTGCCTGACCGCCGTGCTCGACCCCTTCCAATTTGGCGTGCAACTCGTGGGTGCTCTTGGCGATCAGGAACATTCCCCCCCCGAGCAGAATCAGGTCCCGCCACGAGACATTCAGCACTTCCGCGTCGACCTGGCCGTCATGGGTCGGCAGCCATCCCTCCGGCCAGCCCAGGTCGGAAAGCTGAAACAGCGGTTCCGTGGAATTCATAATCCACTTCAGCGCGAATAGCAGCGCCAACCGCGTTATCAAGGCGATCGCCAGCCCGATCTGCCGCGCTTTGGCCTGCTGGGCCACTGGCAGACGCTGCACCAGAATGGCGATAAAAATCACATTGTCGATCCCCAGCACCACCTCCATGGCGGTGAGCGAGATCAAGGGAGCAATCCAGTCCATAGGCCCGTCCGAGTTTCAAGAAAGCCACTCAATCGACCCGGCGAAATCCGCTGAAACCGGGCCGGGATACGCGACGCCTGAACTTAATGGACACAACCCTGCGGCACAAGGATCCATCCCGGCCGCCCCGCCCTACTGCTCCCCAAGAATGCATGGAATGCCGCTTCCCGCCCAAATAAGATGGAAATATGCCGTTCCCATCTCCCTTGTGGCCTGCCGGCGACCGATGAAGCTCACGACCCTACCGCAGGTTTACCGCCACTTCCATCGCTGGGTCGAAATCTTCGCCGTCTTGAGCAAGTACGGCCTTGCGGACTGGATGAGTCGGTTCGATTTGCGGTTTGCCCGCAGCATCTTCAAAGATCCCAGCGGCGCGGCACTCTCCCGTCAATCCCGCGAGGTTCGGATCCGCCTCGCCTTGACCGAGTTGGGACCCACCTTCGTCAAACTAGGGCAGATTCTCAGTACCCGCCCCGACCTGGTCGGCATCGAACTAGCCGCTGAGTTGCAACGGCTGCAAGATCGCGTCCCCGCCGACCCGGCTGGCGCCGTTCGCGCCCTGATCGAGCTTGAACTGGGCAAGCCGCTCGACTTGCTGTTCCGCGAGTTCGACCCGCAGCCGCTCGCCTCCGCCTCCATCGGCCAGGTACATAAAGCGCGTCTTCTGGGCGGAGAACTGGTCGTCGTCAAGGTCCAGCACACCAAGATCGACGAAACCATTCGGGTCGATCTGGACATTCTCGGCGGGCTGGCGTTATTGGCCGAACGCATTCCAGAGCTCGCGAACTACCGTCCCCGCGCCATCGTCGCGGAATTCCAGCGCCAATTGCGCCGCGAGCTGGACTTTTCGCGGGAGCTGCGGAATTTGCAGCAATTTGCTCGGAATTTCCGCCGCGATCCGACCGTGCGCATTCCCCGCCCTTTCCCCCAACTCTCCAGCGCGCGCGTGTTGACGATGGAATTCTTGCCCGGCGTTCCCCTAGCGGAGGCCGCGCGGCCCGGCGGCAACGGCGTGAATCTGGAAGAGGTCGCTCGCCGGGGGGCCAATGCGTACTTGACGATGATCTTCCAGCATGGCTTTTATCATGCCGACCCGCATCCGGGAAATATCGTCCTCATGCAAGGCGACGTCATCGGGCTGGTCGACTTCGGCATGGTCGGGCAGATCGACGACGCCTTGCACGAACTGATCGAAGACATGCTGGTGGCCCTCGCCGATGGCGACAGCGAACAGTTGACCCAGATTATCACCCGGCTCGGCGAAGTTCCCCCCCACCTCGACCATGCGGCGCTCGGCCTGGACGTGGGGGATTTCGTGGCCCACTACGTTACCCAGCCCATCGAAACCCTCAACCTTTCCACGGCTCTGACCGAGCTGACCGGCATTATCCGCCGATATCACATCATGCTTCCGGCCCGGATCGCCCTTCTGCTCAAGTCGCTCGTCATGCTGGAAGGGGTGTCGCGCCTGGCCAGCCCGCGCTTCAGTCTCATGGAGGCGATGCTCCCCCACCGCCGCACCATCGTCCGCCGGCGGTTCTCTCCCCGCCGCCGCTGGCGCAAAGCCCGCCGCGTGTTTCACGATCTCGAACGTCTGGCCGAGATTTTCCCCCGCCGGATGCTCGAATTGCTCGACCAGGCTCGGGCGGGAAATTTCGACGTCCACCTCGACCACCGCGGACTGGAGCCGAGCGTCAATCGCCTCGTGCTCGGAATGCTCGCCAGCGCCTTGTTCCTCGGCTCCGCTCTGCTGCTCAGCCGCGAAGTGCCCCCGCTGATCGCCGGAGTTTCTCTCTTTGGCGGCGGCGGCTGTCTCTTAAGCCTCGCACTCGGCATTCGCCTGCTCCGCGCAATCAACAAGAGCGGCCACCTCGATCGCCGCGACTAAAATTCGAATTTGGCGATCCACAGGCGTTGCTCGCCGTTGGCCGGGTCTGCGCGTCCGCAGGCAGGATATCCGGCATCGTCCGTCCAGAGCGTCCCCTGGCGGATCGTTTTGTTGCGGCCAACCCGCTTGCCCCTCACTTGCTTGCGCGGCGGGGTACGATGAATGGTA
>JALHPA010000699.1 GCA_022842745.1 Pirellulales bacterium | reverse complement strand
CCAACGCTCAACACCCAGAACCCTCGGCCAGTATACCCGTCGCACCGGTCCCAAACAGGGCTGGCCTACCACCCGTTTCCCCAACTCTCCACGTCCTCAAGACACTCGCCAACTTGGTCCACCAGCCAGCGCATCTCGTCGGCCGTTGTGACGAAGCAGGGCGCCAGATGGATGGTGCTCCCTCGGGCCCGGGTGAATACCCCGCGTCGCCGCAGCGCATCGAGCATCGCTCCCCCTACCCTCCCTGCCGCCTCGATCCCGGGCTCCCCGTCCCTCGCCAGATCGATCGCCGCCAACAGGCCATGCGCGCGAATTTGCCCCACCCTGGGATGGCTCGCCAGCGCGGACAATCCCCGGGCGAGAATCTCGCCCAACTCGCGCGCCCGATCCACGAGCGATTCGTCCTTCAAAATGCGCAGATTCTCAACCGCCACCGCGCAACCCACCGGATGCGCGGAATTCGTGTACCCGTGCGCCCAAAACGCCTCGGGCCGCCCGCCGTCGATCGCTTCGGCCACCTCGCCGCTCACCCCCATCGCCCCGAAGGGAAAATAGCCGCTGGTAATTCCCTTGGCCAGGGTGACGATATCAGGCTGCACCCCGTGCCGCGTCAGCCCAAACCAATCCCCGCACCGGCCGAATCCCGTGACCACTTCGTCCGCGATCAACAAGATGCGGTTCTCATCGCAGATCTTCCGCACCTGCCGCCAGGCCTCCGCCGATTGAAAATGGGTCCCCCCCGCCGCTTGGATCGGCTCCACCAACAGTGCGGCGATCCGTTCCCGGCCAATTCGCTCGATTGCCGTCTGCAAGTCGACCGTCGCCGCCAGTCTAGCGCCCTCCTCCCCCTCCGGCAACTTGGCCCGGCCATCGACGAACCTTCCCGGCCAGGCAGGAAACGGCGGCAGCATGTGAAATCCAGCCACCGCCGGGTCAAAGACCGCGGTCTGCGGATCGGCGCCCATCGCCGCCGTGCAGGCCAGCGTTGTGCCGTGATAGCCCCGCGCCACCGTCAACACCTGCGTCTTGTCGAGAAACCCGCGCCTCCGCCAGAAATACCGCGCAGTCTTGATCGCCGATTCGTTGGCCTCCGATCCCCCGCTGGCAAAAAAGAAGCGTTGAATCGATGGGTAGCAAAATTCCGCCAACCGCTCGGCCAGTTCGATTGCCCCCGGGTGCGTTCCGCCGCTGTAACTGGAAGCAAAAGCCAGCGACTCCATCTGCCGCCGGGCAGCCTCCGCGATCGACTCTCGGCCATGCCCCACCAGCACGTTCCACAGCCCCGACAGCCCGTCGAAATACCGCCTCCCTTGCTCGTCCCACAGCCAACCCCCCTGGGCACGAGTCCAAACCAGCGCGTCATCGGCCAATTCCGGCCGGTGCATGCTGTGAATCAGCCGTGCGCGGTCGCGGCGGATGCTATCGCCCAAAAACGCCATGCGTAAGAAACCGATGTCGGCCAAACCGATGTAGGGAGGAAAACGGGTCTGCACTATAATCCCGCCCCGTTGGCGACGCCACGCGGCGGTCGCGAATGCAAAATCTCAACCGTGAGGTGTTCATGTCTTCGTTCTGGCTGCGATTGTTTGGACTGCTCGCCTGCGGCGGGGCCTGGACCGTGTCCCCTTCCTGGTGCTCAGCGGAAGAGGTCGAATCCGATAACCCGTTCGCGGTCGATTCCCTCCACGCCAAATTCGTCCCCTCCCCCTTGGGCAAACCCGCGGAAATTGTCCCGGTCGTCAGCGGTCCCGTGACCCAGCCCGCCGGACTCTCCCTGGCCGTTGCCGAAGACTGCCAAAGCTGCGACGCCGGTCAGTGCCCATTCTGCCCAAATCAAAAGCCCTCCACGACGGCCCCCGCGGTCATCGATTTGCCGGAGCTTCTGTCCGGTTCCGACGCCTCGGCGATTGAAACCATCAAGCGCAAGCTGGGCATCAATCTTTTTGCCGGCACCCTGTTCAATACTACCCCAGATGCCGCTCCGGCAGGCGTGTGCGAGCCGGCCCAGGTGGAATCACAATGCTCTCCGTTCCAGTCGTCCACGTGCGAAATCTTCGCTTCCCCCGCCGTCGCCAATTCGACGTACTACTCCTTCTCTCCTGCCACGCACCGGTCGCTCGACGACGTCGCCGCGCTGCGCGATTGCGGCCACATGCTTGACGAGGCGGCCCACCGTCTGGAATCGCAAAACCTCTTCGATCAGGCCGACGCCGTCCGCCAGACGGCTCAATCCTTACGCCTGAAGGCCCGCGATCTGCACGCCGTCGCCGCCAAGTCCCCGGTTCATTCGACCGCTCCGCAAACCGTGTCGTGGGAATTTGAAGCGTTTTCCGCCCCTCCGTCCCCGCCACCCCCCATGTACAACTTTTTCGGCCAACCAGTTCATTGGGAGGCATTAGTACCCACGCAGCCGGGCTACTACCCGAATCCCAGCCGCTGATCCGTCTTTACCGCTAATCGATCGCCAAACAAAGCCAGCCGGTGGCCGGGCGCCATGTCCCGACCACCGGCTGTATTTTTTTCTGGACGCCTTCGCGTTCCCACCCTCACTCCGCCATGATCTCGACCGGATTGCCGGACGGATCGGCGATATACGTGCTTCGCGTGCCGTCGCGGTGGGTCTTCAGCGGCCCAAACTTCTCGGCGTCGGGATGCGAAAACGCGATGTGCGGCGGGTGCTGGCTCGGCACGACCAGCGCCAAATGGGCATTCGCGAACTTCAGATAAGCCCAAGTCGGATCCTGATAGGCGATCTCGCACTTGAACCGCGCGCGATACCAATTCACCGCCTCGGCGATGTCGTTCACGGCGATCGCCACATGGTGCAATGCATCCAATTCG
>JALHPA010000698.1:1263-2849 GCA_022842745.1 Pirellulales bacterium | reverse complement strand
AATTGATGAAGCGCGCCGACACCGACGCCGCCGAGGTCGAGCGATCCCGCGGTTTGATCGAGCGCCAGATTCGCCACATGGTGCGGCTGGTCGACGACCTGCTCGACGTCAGCCGGATTACGCGCGACAAGCTCGAGCTGCGCAAAGAGCCGGTCGACCTGACGGCCCTGCTGCGGCTCAAACAGCAAACGTACCAACCCGCCGCCGACGAAGCCGGCCAAAAGCTGGTCTTTGACTTGCCGGCCGAACCGGTTCTGCTCGAAGCCGACCCCGTCCGACTGGCCCAAGTGTTTGGCAATCTGCTGACGAACGCCATCAAATACACCCCTTCTGGCGGCCGCATCGAGCTGGCGCTATCCCGCGACGGCGGCGACGCGGTCGTTTGCGTTCAGGATACCGGCGTCGGCCTCTCCCCAGAACAAATCCCCCGCGTTTTCGATATGTTCACTCAGATCGACCGCTCGCTGGAAGGATCCCGCGGCGGTCTGGGAATCGGCCTGACGATCAGCAAACGCCTGGTCGAACTCCACGGGGGCGCCATCTCGGTGCGCAGCCCCGGTCCGGGGAAAGGCGCCGAATTCACCGTCCGGATCCCCCTGGCTAAGGCCCCGCCGGCGCCGCAAGCGCCCGGTCCGGCGGAGACGGGCGCTACAACCGGCTCGGCGCTTCGGATCCTGGTGGTCGACGACAACCGCGATTCCGCCGCCACCTTGGCCCGCTTGCTGCAGCATGCCGGCCACGCCACGGAGCTGGCATTCGACGGCGAAGAGGCCCTCGCCAAGGCCGAATCGTACCGCCCGGACGCCATCCTCCTCGATATCGGCCTGCCAAAGATCAACGGGTACGAAGTCTGCCGCGCTATCCGCGCCGCGGACTGGGGCCGCAGCCTGCGCCTGATCGCGATTACCGGGTGGGGGCAAGAGGAAGACCGCCGCAAGTCCCGCGAGGCCGGTTTCGACACCCACCTGGTCAAGCCGGTGCAGTACGCTGCCCTGCTCGCCGCGCTCTTTGCAACCGCGCCGACGAACGCGACAAACGGCATCCTCAACCCAGCGGAACGTCCTCCCGCGTCCACTCCCCGCCAATGAACCGCTGCATCCGGCCGTTCGGATTCTTGTCTTGCAGCGCCAACGGCAACCGCTGCGGACGCACGTTGTCGTAGCACAACAGCATCGCAAACCGCCGCAGCGCCGCCGGAATGCCCACCGCCGTAAAGCCCGGGTGCCCCGTCGCCGGATACGGTCCGCCGTGGTTCATGGCCGGGCTGACCGCCACGCCGGTCGGCATCTTGTCGTTGAGCAACCGCCCCACCTTGGGCCGCAGTCGGAACGCCAACCGCTCGTACAGTTCGTCGTCCGCTCCGCCAAGATCGGAATACACGCTCCCCGTCAGGTTCCCTTCCAATTCGTCGATCACCCGCGCCGCTTCGTCCCCGTCCGCCGCGACCACCGCCAGCGAAGCGTTGCCAAAGGCTTCCGTTTGTAGCGTGTGCGGGTCGCGCAGGAACTGCGCCCCCGGAACTTTCAACAGCGTATTGGCGAACGAGTATCCCGCGCCCCCCCCAGGACGGCCCCCGGCCAAAACCT
>JALHPA010000698.1:0-1253 GCA_022842745.1 Pirellulales bacterium | reverse complement strand
TGGCCACCCCGGACGACAGCAGCGTTCCCACCGGCGCCGCCGCGAACCGCGCCGCCGCCGCCGCCAGAAATTGATCCGTCCCAGGCCCCGCCAGCAAAACCAGCAGCCCCGGATTGGTGCAAAACTGCCCCGTCGCCATCAAGCAGCTTCCCACGAATTCGTCGACCATCTTTTCCCGCTGCTCTTGCGTGGCGATGGCGCCCGGCAAAATCACCACCGGATTGACGCTCGACAGTTCCAGGTAAATCGGCTTTCCCGCCGCGTCCGCGGCCTGTTTGAGCTTCAGCCCCGCCGCCCGGCTTCCCGTATAGCCCACCGCTCCGGTCCGCGCGTCGGCTGCCAGCCGCTCGCCATCGGCGTGCCCCGTCCGATACAGCATTTGCACCGCCCCTCGCGGCAGGTCGCTCTTTTTCAGCGTTTCCAACGCAATCTCAGCCAGCAGCCGCGACGTATTCGGATGGGAAGTGTTCGCCTTGGCGATCACGGGATTCCCCGCCGCCAAGGCCGACGCGAAATCCCCCCCCGCGATCCCGTTGTACGCAAATGGAAAATTATTCGGCCCAAACACCCACACCGGGCCAATCGGCCCCAGGATCGACCGGATCTTCGCCGCAACGTCGATCGTCGCCAGCGCCCAAGACCCTTCCCGCGCCGCCGCCGCCGACTGTCGCAGTTGATTCACCGTCCGCGGCAATTCCACGTTCGCCAGCCGCGGCGCTACCGGCAGCCCCGTCTCCGCCGCCGCCGCCGCGCACAACTCCGCCGACGACGACTCCAACGCCCCTGCGTAGCTGTCCAAGTACCGCGCGATCGACTCGGCAGGCAGCCGCCTCAGCGCCTCGGCCGCCTCCACCGCCGCATTCAACGCCGCGTCAATATCCCCCCACGCACTCACCGGATACTCTTCCGGCAGCTTTTCCTTGGCGGCGGGGTTCTCCGACCGAAAAACGCCGCTCGACAACGACGGTCGCCACGCGCCTCCGATCAATACCGGTTGAACGCCCATGCTGTTGCTCTCCTAGAGTTGCCTGCCAATCTTGTCTTCATCCGACATCCAAACAGAACCAGGGCGCGCCCCCTGACGGGCCGCCGCCACAGGCTATCGTCCGTTCACAGCCCGTTGCTTCCCATCGGGCGGCCCCGGCAAATGCAGATCCACTTTGCCGTGCATCGTATACAACCGCAATTCGGTTCCATTTTCCACCAAGATGCCGCTCGACTTGTTCTCCTCGATCGGCTGCAGCGGATTCCCG
>JALHPA010000697.1 GCA_022842745.1 Pirellulales bacterium | reverse complement strand
GGGCCGAAAAATCTCGTCCGTCCCCTTTAATGCTGGATCCGACTCGCGCTCCATACTCAAACTCGTCTCCCCGTTGTCTGGCCTGTCCCCTCGCCGCAACAAATACAGCCGTCTACACGAACAAAAGCACCCTGACAGGGGCGAATATAGCGCGATCCGCCGTCCAACGACAAGGGCGGTCTGCCCAACAGCAACGTTTCGATGAATTCCTTGCCGATCTCGTCGCCGCTCGCACCCAGCAGCTTTTCCTGGCACAATGTTCGCCAGTTGTCCGCAATCTCCCGGAGCACTCGCATGGCTGAAGACCTCTCCCTCCCCGATCCCGCCGTCGTGCTGGACTTGCTGGAGGCGTTCCGCCGGTCGAAAACCATGTTCGCCGCCGTCTCGCTGGGGGTTTTCGATGCCCTCTCGGCCGGTCCGCGCTCCGCGACAGCCCTGGCCGAACAATTAGAGGCCAATCCCGGCTCTCTCCAGCGCCTGCTCGATGCCTGCGTTGCGCTGACCCTGCTCCAAAAACAGGGGGACGCTTACGTCAACACCCCCGCGGCCGACTGCTACCTCACGTCGCACAGTCCCCGCCGCATGACCGGCTACCTCAATTACTCAAATGAAGTGACCTGGAAGCTTTGGGCAAACCTCGAAGATGCCGTGCGCGAGGGAAGCCACCGTTGGCAGCAGACTTTCGGTTGGGAAGGCCCGATTTTCGCCAACCACTTTCGCACGGAGCATGCCAAGCGGGAATTCCTCCTCGGCATGCATGGCTTCGGCCTGATCAGCTCCCCGCAAGTGGTCGCCGCCCTTGATCTCAGCCGCTTTCGCACCCTTGTCGATCTGGGAGGCGCGACCGGCCATTTGGCGGTCGCCGCCTGCCAGCGTTATCCCCAAATGTCGGCCGTCGTCTTCGATCTCCTCGAAGCAACTCCCATGGCCGAGGAGTACGTTGCCTCGACCGATCTTGCCAACCGCGTGCGCGTCGTCGCCGGCGACTTTTTCCGCGACGAGCTTCCCGCCGGCGATTTGTACGCCGTGGGACGCATTCTCCACGATTGGAGCGAGTCAAAAATCCGGCAACTGCTGGCCAAAATCCAGGCTCGGCTCCCCTCCGGCGGCGGTCTGTTGATCGCCGAAAAGGTCCTTTTCGACGATCGCAGCGGTCCGCGGTGGGCCAATATGCAAAATCTCAACATGCTCACCTGCACGGAGGGCCAGGAACGGACCCTGGCGGAGTACGAAGCTCTGCTGAAAGAGGCCGGATTCGCGTCGGTTGTCGCCTGCCGCACTCCCTCCCCTTTGGATGCCGTGCTAGCGATTAAGCCCTAATTATCGGCGCAAGTGCTTACCCCAGGGAACTTTGCCCGCTAGCATGCGCTCTCGATTCCCTGCCTGTCACGCTAGCATCGCTGCCGCTTTTGCCGTCAAAAACGGTGTCCAGGCACAGGGGAGCGAAATCCGATAAACCGATAGCGGGCTGCTCTGGCTGGCGGCAACGGCGCATTTTGTCTTCGGTGTGCGGTCGGAGTACCGGTTTCACCGTTTCCTTTCCTCCACCGTCCCGCCTGCCTAAAATGAACTTCCGTCAGCCATTTCCCAATCGCGTTTTCTAGTCTGGAGAGGTGGACCATGAGCCGATTGATTGGCAAAGCCCTCTTTGCATCCATCGCCTTGGCGTTTCTGTTCGGTTCGACGAGCGTGACGCATGCCCAGGGGAACCGGCCCAGTCGATATACCCCCTCCCGGCCGACGGTCAGCCCCTATCTGAACCTGCTCAACACCAATCAAGGTCCGCTGCCGAATTACTACACCTACGTGCGCCCCCAGTTGCAGCAAAACCGCATCAATCAAGAACAATCGACCGCGCTGCGGCAGCAGCAGATGGAACTGAACAAGCTGGAAGGGGGAATGATGAAGTTTCGCCAGTCCGAAACCCGCCCCACCGGCACCGGCGCCACTTTCATGAATCACGGCCGCTACTTCGGCAGCGGCGCTGGCGGCGGCGGAGCAGCCGGAGGCGCTGGCCGAGGCCGCACCCGCTAAGCTCCCAAACAATCGCCCCCTGCGGTCGCGGCTGGATTCGCTTGCAAGATCCGATCGCCGGATCGACCAAATTCGTTCTTCTCGCGGCCCGCCAGCACCTCGGCCCTCGGTCAGCTTCCGTAAGATTCCCCCATGAAAGTGCTCGTCACCGGCGGCGCAGGCTACATTGGCAGCGTCTGCGTTGCGCATCTCCTGGAGGCTGGACATGAGCCAGTCGTGTTCGACAATCTTTCTCAGGGCCACCGCCGCGCCGTCCCGGCCGGAGTAGAATTGGTCGTCGGCGACCTGGCTGATCCTGCCGCTGTCCGCGGCGTTCTGGCCGGCCGGGATTTCGATGGCGTGATGCATTTCGCCTCGCGAACCTTGGTCGGCGAGTCGATGCAGCATCCCTTCCTGTACCTGGGCGAGAACGTCCGCAATGGATTGAACCTTCTGGAAGCCGTCGTCGAGTTCGGCGTCCCTCGGTTTATCCTCTCCTCGACGGCCAACCTATTTGATGCCCCGGAGCGAATGCCGATCGACGAGCAGGAGCGGATCGTCCCCGGCAGCCCCTATGGCGAATCGAAGCAAATCCTCGAGCGAATGCTCTTCTGGCTCGATCGAACCCGCGGGTTAAAATACGCCTGCCTGCGGTACTTCAACGCGGCCGGCGGCTCTCCGGAGCGCGGAGAAGACCACTCTCCGGAATACCACCTGATACCCCTCGTCTTACAGGTCGCCCTGGGACAGCGTGAGAAGATAACCATCTTCGGCAACGACTATCCCACGCCCGACGGCACCTGCGTTCGCGACTACATCCACATCGCCGACCTGGCCC
>JALHPA010000696.1 GCA_022842745.1 Pirellulales bacterium | reverse complement strand
GCCCCCTCTGGCCACCGCTGGTCCTATTTTCCGCACCACCATGACGCAGCCGCTGACGGTCCCGCCTGGGCAGAAGATCCGCCTCGCCGACTTCGACCCGCGTTATTGCGGCGAATGGACGAAAGCCCAAGCCGAGCCGGAAATCGAGAAGCACGTGAGCGCGCTGTCGGAATTGACCTACCGGCTATACGCCGAAGACCGCCGCTCGCTGTTGATCGTGTTGCAGGGAATCGACACGGCCGGGAAAGACGGGACGATACGAACCGTGATGCGGGGGGTGAATCCGCAGGTGTGCCGAGTGACTTCGTTCAAACAGCCGAGCGCCGAGGAACTCGACCACGATTTTTTGTGGCGGATTCACAAGGCTGTGCCGGGGCGGGGGGAGGTGGGGATTTTCAATCGGTCGCACTACGAGGACGTGATTGTGGTGCGGGTCCACGAGCTGGTCCCGGAAAAGATCTGGAAGCGGCGGTACGACGTGATCAATGTGTTTGAGGAAATGCTGGTGGAATCGGGAACGACGATTCTAAAGTTTTTTCTGCACATCAGCCGGGAGGAGCAGAAAGAGCGGCTGATGGCACGGCTGGCGGACCCAACGAAGCGGTGGAAGTTCAGCAAGAACGACCTGTTGGAGAGAAAACGATGGGACGAGTACGACCGGGCCTTCGACGATGCCTTGACGTATTGCAACACGGAGGCCGCGCCGTGGCACATCGTCCCCGCCGACCGCAAATGGTACCGCAACCTGGCCATCAGCCGGACGATTCATGAAGCGCTGGCAAAAATAGACCCGCAGTTTCCGCCGGCGGAGGAGGGACTGGAAGAGGTGCTGATCGATTGAGCGAGAGCAGCGACGATCCCCCATTGGGGGGACTACATCTAAGGAAAGTATACTTGCCTTAAATCGGTGTTTTAAGCCAAATTGGCGTTTTCCATTTGCTTAAACGTGAAACCAGAGCAGGCGCCGTAGTGCGGTCGGCTCGACTCATGCGACCTCGCCGTCTGTAACCGTCGCCGGGCGAGGGTTGGTTCGCTGGCCGATTGCGGAAATCGTCAATTGGGAACTATACTTTGGTGATTCGGACAGCCGGTTGTTTTTGGTCTTTTCGGTGCAATCGATAGGAGTTCCGCACGTGGCATCTGGCAAGTTTTTGTTTACCAGCGAGTCGGTCAGCATGGGTCACCCGGACAAGCTGGCCGATCAGATATCGGACGGAATTCTGGATGCGATGCTGGCCCAGGATCCGACGAGCCGGGTAGCGTGCGAGACGATGGTGACGACGGGAATCGCCATTGTGGCCGGGGAAATCACGTCCAATGCGGTCATCGACTACCAGTCCATTGTTCGGCAGGTCATTCGCGAGGTGGGCTATACCGACGACCAGATGGGAATTTGCGCGGATACGTGCGCGGTCATGGTGGCCCTGGACAAGCAAAGTCCGGATATCGCCCAAGGGGTCAACGACAACGCGGCGGCCGGGAAGGACATTGGGGCCGGGGATCAGGGGTTGATGTTTGGCTATGCGTGCAACGACACGCCGGAAATGATGCCATTGCCGATCGCCTTGTCCCACCGGATCATCAACCGGTTGACCGAAGCGCGACAGCGCGGCGAGGTGGATTGGCTGCGGCCGGACAGCAAAAGCCAGGTGACCGTCGAATTTGACGGACAACGGCCGGTGCGAATCGACACGGTGGTGGTCTCCACCCAGCATGGGCCGCAGGTGAGCAACGAGCAAATTCGCAAATTCGTGATCGAGAAGGTGATCAAGCCGTCGCTCCCGGCCGACTTGGTGAACGGCGACATTACGTACCACATCAATCCCACCGGGCGGTTTGTCGTCGGCGGACCGCAGGGCGATTGCGGACTGACCGGCCGCAAGATCATTGTCGACACTTATGGCGGCTGGGGCCGGCATGGGGGCGGGGCGTTCAGCGGCAAGGATCCGACCAAGGTCGATCGCAGCGCCGCCTACATGGCCCGCCACATCGCCAAGAACATCGTGGCGGCAGGATTGGCCGACCGTTGCGAGGTGCAACTGGCGTATGCGATCGGCGTTTCCGAGCCGGTGAGCGTTCACGTCGACACGGAAGGGACCGGCCGGCTGGACGACGCGCGGATTTGCGATCTGGTGCGGGAGTTTTTCCCGCTCACTCCCAGCGGGATCATCAAGTATCTCGACCTGCGGCGGCCGATTTATCGCAAGACCGCGGCGGGTGGGCATTTCGGCCGGGACGAAGCAGAGTTCACCTGGGAAGGAACTTCGCGGGCGGCGGAATTGGCGGAATTGGCCGGAGTCGCCGCAGCGGTAGCCTAGCGGTGGATCGGCAGGCGTAAGAACCGCTGGCACAACCTGACGTTGGTGGCGAAACCTGAGCGGTCAGTCGCTGCCGTCGGTTTCGCGCACAAACGCAGCGGTGGCGGCCTGGCGCGGATTTTCAAAGATTTGCTCCGGCGGGCCGCTTTCCAGGACGCCGCCATCGGCAAAGACATGCACGGTGTTGGCGGCGCGCCGCGCGAAACTCATGGCATGGGTGACGACGATCATCGTCTGGCCGCTGCTGGCCAGGTCGGCCAGAACCGACAGCACCTCCGCCGTCATGCGGGGGTCCAGGGCGCTGGTCGGCTCGTCGAAGAGAATGGCGCGGGGTTCCATGGCCAGTGCCCGCGCTATGGCCACCCGCTGTTGCTGACCGCCGGAGAGGCGGTCGGGGCGGACATCCAGCTTTTCTCCCAAGCCGACGCGATTCAGCAGCGATCGACCGCGTTCGATGGCGGTCTCGCGAGGATGCCCGAGAACCTGAATGGGGGCCTCAATGACGTTTTGGAGCACTGTGAGGTGGGGGAAGAGGTTGA
>JALHPA010000695.1 GCA_022842745.1 Pirellulales bacterium | reverse complement strand
TCCACCGTTCCCTGCCCGAGAACGCCTTCGTGAATTCCAAGCTGCTGCAAATCCTTCGCTTGGGCCTGAAAAGCCTGCTATTGCACAAGCTGCGCTCCGGCCTCGCCGTCTTGGGCATCACCATCGGCGTCACCGCCGTCATTTGGCTGGTGGCGATGGGGGAGGGCGTCAGCTATCAGGCCCAGCAGCAGATCAAGGATCTCGGCGCCAACAACATCATCGTCCGCAGCATCAAGCCCTCCTCCAATTCCACCGGCCAACAGCAAGGCCTGTTCTTGTCCTACGGGCTGTTGCGCGACGACTACCGCCGCATCGCCAACACCGTACCGACCATACGGAAAGTCGTCCCCATTCGCGAGGTCCCCCGCGAGGTCCGCTATGCCGATAAAACCCTCGACGCGCGCGTCGTCGGTTGCACTCCCGAATACCGCGAAATGAACCACCTCCGCCTGGCCAGCGGTCGCTTCATTACCGACCAGGACGAGGATGGCTACCAGAACGTCTGCGTTCTCGCCGACGAAACCGCCCAGCGCCTCTTCCCCTTCGAAGACCCCATCGGACGGTCGGTCCAGATCGAGCGCGACTTCTACAAAGTCATCGGCCGCACCCGCAAGCGCGCCGCCTCCGGCAACATCGGCGGCAGCTTCACCGGCCAGGATTTCAACCGCGATGTCTATATCCCGCTGGCAACGCTTCGCGCCCGGATCGGAGACCAGGTGATCTCCTCCCGCGGCGCCGGCTCGCGCGAGTTCGAAATCGTCGAGCTTAGCCAGCTCACCCTCATGGTCCGCGACACCTCCCAGGTCGACGAGACGGCCGACATCGTCGAGCGCCTCCTCAAGAAGTACCACAAAACCGAGGACTACTCGATCATCGTCCCCATGGAATTGCTCCGCCAGGCCGAAGTCGTCCAGATGATGTTCAACGTCCTTTTGGTCCTGATCGCCGGCATCTCCTTGCTCGTCGGCGGCATCGGCATCATGAATATCATGCTCGCCACCGTCACCGAACGCACCCGCGAAATCGGCATCCGCCGCGCCCTGGGCGCCAAGCAACGCGACATCATCTACCAATTCCTCTCCGAAACCGTCGTCCTCTCCGGCACCGGCGGCCTGTTGGGCGTCCTCGGCGGGTTCCTCTGCGGTCCGGCGGTCTGGCTGGTCCGCTGGGGGCTTAACGAGTTCTCCCCCAAGCTGATGTCCAATCTCCCTCCCGTCGTCCAGGATCTGAATCCCCTGATCGCGACCTGGAGCGTGATTGTGGCCTTCGGCGTTTCCGTCCTCCTCGGGGTCTTTTTCGGCCTCTACCCCGCCCGCCGGGCTGCCCAGCTCGACCCCATCGAGGCCCTCCGGCACGAATAACGGCAGCCGCAAACAGACCTCCTCGTCCAGTCGGTGGCGGCCCAGGCCTTCCGCCAGAAATCTTCCCCGGTCGTTGTCCCCGCTGGAATTCGTAGGTATCGTAGTCGCACGGGGCGACCGTTTTTCCCGCCTGAACGGGTTTTTGCGCGTACCCTATTGCATAACCTACACTTCCACCGGTAGCTCGCCGGTCTCGGCCCCAGCGAGAACGACTCTCGATCACCCCCCAACGATCCACTGCCAGGAGACGCGGCGTGAAGCCTCCGATCGCGGGCATATTCACCCCCAACATGGTGCCGCTCGATCGTCATGGAGACATCGACGAGGCCGAGCTGCGCCGCTACGTCGATTGGCTAGTCGACCGGGGCGTCCACGGCCTCTATCCCAACGGCTCCACCGGCGAATTCACCCGCTTCACCGCCGAGGAACGCCGCCGCACCATCCAAATCGTCTGCCACCAGGTCCGCGGCCGAGTTCCCGTCCTCGCCGGCGCCGCCGAGGCCAACGTCCGCGAAACCCTCGCCGCCTGCGAAGCCTACTGCGAATACGGAGCGCGCGCGGTCGCCATCGTCTCGCCCTTCTATTACAAGCTCAGCCCGGAGTCGGTCTACGCCTACTTTCGGGAGATCGCCCTCCATTCCCCGATCGACGTCACGCTCTATAACATTCCACTGTTCGCCAGCCCGATCGATGTCCCCACCATCCGCCGCCTCTCCGAGTTTCCCCGAGTGATCGGCATCAAGGACAGCTCCGGCGACATGGCGTTCATGCTGCGGATGATGGCCGCCGTCCAGCCCATCCGTCCCGACTTTGTCTTCCTCACCGGCTGGGAGGCGGCGCTTGTGCCCATGCTGCTCATGGGCTGCCAAGGCGGAACCAACGCCACCAGCGGCGTGGTTCCGGAAGTCACTCGCAAAATGTACGACCTGGTGTTGGCCCGCCAAATCGACGCGGCCCGAACGCTCCAGCTCCGCTTGCTGGAGCTCTTCGACGCCATGCTCCTCTCCGCGGACTTTCCCGAGGGCTTTCGCGCCGCGGCCGAGCTGCGGGGCTTCAACTTCGGAAAGAGCCGCCAGCCGCTCAGCGATTCGCAGCAAATCGACCGCACCGGTCTAAAGCGCGTGTTGCAGTGCATTCTGGCCGACTTCGGCCTGACCGACGCCCCCGGCGAAGGTTGCGCTCCCCGCGTCGGCGCCATGCCGCACGATCGCATCGCCCAGATCACCACCCAAGTCCTTGACCAGCTTCGCAAGCAGGGGGTTCTGTGAAAGAAGGTTTGGCCCTGCTCGAAATCCACGGCCTCACGCCGGCGCTCGTCGCGCTCGACGCGCTCGACAAGGCCGCCCGCGTCCGCCTGTTGCAGGTCGAGCTGAACGACTTCTACGGCGTGTTCGTCAAACTCGCCGGAGATCCCGCCTCGCTGCGGGCGGCGGTCGCTGCCGGCGCCGCCACGATCGAGCAATTGCACGGCAAGATCACCGCCACGATCATCGACGCCCCG
>JALHPA010000694.1 GCA_022842745.1 Pirellulales bacterium | reverse complement strand
GGAGGCGATCCGGGTGGCGAACACTCCGAGCGAGTTTCGCGCCGCGACGCCCGGTTGTTGCTGGGATGGTTGGGACAAATCGAAGGGTCACGTGCAAGCGCCGTGCAAGGGGTCGTCGCGGAAGTAGGGCAGCGGATGATTCAGGGTTTGGGCCACGGCCGCGGTGCGGCACGGGAGATGGCTAAGTGGACTGGCCAACGGTGGAGTGGTGGATTTCGGGCCACCATTCGACCAACCGATTGGCGAGAAAGATTTCGGTCTTTTCGGAGGATTCGTAGGTGTTGCCGCCGATGTGGGGAGTCAAGAGCAGCGTATCGTGGCTGGTTGCGTAACGGACCAGGGGGTGATCCGGCATTCCCACCGCTCGCTCGTCGCACAGTACGTCCAACGCGGCGCCTGCCAGGCGTCCGCTTTCGAGCGCGTCCAAGAGCGCCAGTTCGTCGACCAGTTCGCCGCGCGCGGTGTTGACGAACCAGCTTCGCGGGCGCATGGCGGCGAACTGGGGTTCGCCAAAAAAACCGCGATTCTCCGGAGTGAGGTTGGCATGGAGGAGGACGGCATCGCACTGGGGGAGCAGTTCATCCAATGAGGATGGTTCGACGCCTGGTTCGACGGAGTGCGGATCCAAGTTGGGAGAGCAAGCGAGGACACGCATGCCAAGCGCCAGGAGCGTATGGGCGACGATGCGGCCGAGGCGGCCGTAGCCGACGATGCCGGCGGTGCGGCCGTACAATTCGTGCCCCTTGAATAGATCGCGATTCCAACCTCCCTGTGCAACATGGGCGCAGGCCTGTGGGAGCTTGCGGATCAATGCCAGCAATAAGGCCACGGTGAGTTCGGCGGTGGCGCGGACTTGTTTTAAGAACTCGGTCTCGCCGCGGAGGGAAAGGACCTGAATGCCGCGCCGTTCGGCCTCTTGTAGATCGAGGTGGTTCAGGCCGGTGGTGTTGGTAACGAGGCAGCGGAGCCGCTGGGCCGCCGCGAGCACCTCTGTGTCGATGCGATGGCGAAGCTTGACCCAGGCCGCGTCGGCTTCGCGAATCGCAGCCAGCAGGCCGTGGCGATCCAGGTCGGCTAGTTCCACGTCAAAGCAAGTGCGCAGCTTTTGGAGGGCGACGGCGCTGAACCCGGCGCTTTCGCAGATCAACAGGCGGGGGTGGTCGGTGGCCGAAGCCGTCATCGTCGGTCGGTCTCGCCGCTGTCTTGCGCCTGGTTGTATTTCAACATTTGTTCGGCCAAGAACAGATCGAATGGCTCGTCGATATTGCACGCGCGCTGGGGGGGCATGATCCAGGCCCGACAATCGCTGCCTTGGATTGAGTTCTGCTCCATCAATACCTCTCGGCGGGTCAGATAGACCGATCCTTCGCGGAGGTATAGCTTGGGCAGATCCTGGCGGCGCTGACCTTCGACTTGTTCGGCGAAAGGCGGATTGACGACACGGCCCTCGGCGTCGATCGATTTCATCCGCGCTGGATGGCGCTCGCCGACGTCGACAAAGGAGATGACCGAGTCGGCGCCGGTCCGTTCGAGCAAGTCAATCGCACCGTCGATATCATCGGGTCGCCGCAGTGGGTTGGTGGGTTGGAGGGTGAACACCGCGTCGTACCGGTCGCCGGCTTGTTCCAGCCGCCGGACGACGTCTTGCAGGACCGGCAGGGTGGGGGTGTCGTCGCGGGCAAGGGCCGGAGGCCGGAGGAAGGGGACCTCGACTTGCAGGGTTCGCCCCACCTCGGCGATCGCTTCGTCGTCCGTTGAAAGCACCACGCGCGACAAACGCCGCGACTGTTTCGCCGCGTCGGCCGTGTAGGCCAGCAGCGGCTTTCCCAGCAGCGGGGCGATATTCTTTGCGGGGATGCCTTTCGATCCTCCCCGGGCTGTGATGATGCCCAGCACGCGCACGATACGCTAGTTGTCCGCTCGTAGGGTTGGTGGTGGCTCTCGAAACGGCGATGTCAGGCCCCGCCGGGCTGCTGAACGCCGTCGTACACATAGTGCAGACGCTTTTGCACATACGGCTGGAGGGTGACCAGTTTTTCGGCGATTCGATCGGCGACGAAGCCGTCACCATACAGCGTGCTGGGCGGATAGCGGCCGTGCGCCAGTTGCTTGCGCAAGGTCTGTTCGATTTCTTGGGGGTCCGGGCGCGATTCGATGACGTGGTGGTCGTGCTCGCGTCCCTCTTGACGATTTCCCACCAGCACGACGGGGGCGCCGAAGTAACCGGCATCGCGGACAAAGCTGCTGGAGTTCCCCACCGCACAGGCCGTATTGGCCAGCACGCGCAAATAATCTTCGGGGGTGAGATTGGTAATCGTCCGCAGCCAATCGGGCCGATGGCGGTCGCGGAACGTGCGGATGGCTTTGCTGATGTGGTCGGAGCCGGCGTCGATATTCGGCCAGAGGAGCAGGGTGGGGCGCTGGACGGCGGCGATCGCCGCGAGCACCGCCTCCATTTGTACGCGCTCGCCGCCGAATTCGGTGGTTGTGGGATGGAAGAGCACCAACAAGAACGGTTTTTGTACGTCGATTTCGGCGCCGGACCCGCGGCGATTGACGATGTCGCCGGTCAGTGCTCGATCCATTTGCCGGGCGATGTCGCTACTGGGGCAACCGGCGCCTAAGATCGCGTCCGGCCGCTCACCCATCCGGACGAGGAACTCCGCGCTGCGCTTGGTGCTGGGGTAGTGGAAGTGGGCGAATTTGCTGATTGCGTGCCGAGCGCTTTCGTCGACGGAACCGCTGACCTCGCCCCCTTGGATATGGACGATGGTCAAATTCATGTACGCGGCGGCAATCGCCGCCGACAGGGCCTCGTAGCGGTCGCCGATAAGCAAGACCACGTCCGGTTTCAGCCGCTGGA
>JALHPA010000693.1 GCA_022842745.1 Pirellulales bacterium | reverse complement strand
AGAGATCAAATTGGCTTCGATTCGCTGCTACCAAACACAGTTTCCGCCGTCCAAGGGCCACGTCTTGGAAAGAGTGCGCGCATTTGCTCTGCAACAGGGGTCGGTGTCGGGGTATCTGGCGGGCGAACTCTTCTCCAGCCCCAAGACGCTCGGCACGCGCGATCTAATGGCGTTTTTGTTCGGTCCGGAAGACCCAGCGCCGGTCTAAATTGCCGCCTCGGGACTCCAAACTCGGCAAAATAAGCCAGATTGCCCGCTCTGCGGAAACTATTACCTGCGGAATTTCGTCTAACGGGACAGGGTGGCCCTGCGCGCTTGTCGGCCGGTGATGGCAGGGATGGACCAGTGTCCCAAAAGCATGGTCAAGATCTTCAGAAATAGTGTTGCGGGGGGGTACGCAGCCGACGATAATCGGGGTCCGAGAAGAGCAATTCTGTCACACCATTTAAGGGGGCCGTTTCTACGATCAGGGGTCGAGAGACGGAACGGAACATGCGCTACTTGAACAAATCCGCGGTAGGTTGGGCCGGGTCGGCGTTCGCAGGGTGCGTGACGGTGGGGGCGTTTGTCAGCGGCTATCTGCTGCAAGCGGCCAGCGCCCAGGAGGCGACCGCCGTCCAAGTGGACGGCAAAACCGTCATCACCTATTCCAATGGACCCGCGCCCGCAGCAGTGCCTGCCGGGGCCACCCCGTCGCCGACTCCCGACGGCAAGGGAGCTCCCGATGGCAAAGCCAATCCAGGCGCCAAGCCGGGCGAAGGCGCCAAGCCCGCCGAGGGGGGCAAGCCCGCCGAAGCCACGGTGATCACTCGTCCAGCCGGCAGCGCCGGAACGGCCAACGCCGACGAATTGAAAGTTAAACCCGACAAGGACGGTTTGGTGTCGTTTAATTTTCGCGGGCAGATGTGGGCCGACGTGCTGAACTGGCTGGCGGGCGTTTCGGGAATGAGTCTGGATTGGCAAGAGATTCCCGGCGATACGTTGAATTTGGCGACGCAGCGGCCGCACACTCTGGCGGAAGCCCGCGATCTGATCAATCGCCATCTTCTGGCCCGCGGATTCACGCTGTTGGAATTGGACGGCGTATTGTCGGTGGTGAATACCAAGAAACTCGATCCGGCGATGGTGCCCCGCGTCTCCCCGGAAGAATTGTCGAAGCGCAGTCCGCACGAGTTTGTAAAAATTTCGTTCACGTTGGATTGGCTGATTGCGGAGACCGCGGCCGAAGAGTTGAAGCCAATGCTCAGCCCCAACGGAAAGCTGACGGCTTTGCGATCGACGAATCGACTGGAAGCGATTGACAGCGTGGCGAACTTGCGGGAGATCCACGCGCTTTTGCAGGAGGAACAATCGGGAAGCGGACAAGAACGGTTGGTGCGCGAGTTTGTGCTGAAGCACGCGCGAGCGGCCGAAGTCCAGGAACAACTCAACGTGCTCTTGGGGATCGAGAAAAAAGGCGCGCAAGGTCCGATGACGCCGCAGCAAATGGAAATGCAGCAGCAGATGATGCAGCAGCAAATGCAGCAAGCGCAGCAACAGGGGCGCCCAGGTCCCCCGGGGGATAAGGGCAAGCCGCAGATCAATTTGGTGGTCAACGCGCGGAAGAACAGCCTGGTCGCCAACGCCCCGCCCGACAAAATGGCGATCATCGAGCAGGCGATCAAAACGCTGGACGTGGCCAGCGAGGGGTCCGATTCGCTGCTGGCGAACGTGAACCGCATGCAAGTGTATCGTCTCGCGTCGATCGATCCCGAGCCGCTCGTGACCACGCTCAACGACCTCGGGATGCTCGATCCCACCACCCGGCTGCAAGTCGACAAGCGCAACAAAAGCATCATCGCCCACGCCAGCCTGGCCGACCACGCGGTTATTCGCACGCTGGTCAACAAGTTGGACGGCACCGGACGAAAGTTCGAGGTTATCCAATTGCGGCGGCTGGAGGCGGACTACGTGGCGGGGAGCATCCAGTTCATGATGGGCGGGGATGACAAGAACCAGACGCAGCAACGGCGGTCGTTCTACTACGACTTCGGATCGTTCTACGGAGGCCGAAACCAGGAAGAGCAGTCCACCGACAAGTTTCGGGTCGATGCCGACGTGGTTCACAATCGATTGCTGCTGTGGGCGAACTCGGTCGAACTGGACGAAGTGCTGAACCTGCTCGGAAAACTGGGCGAAATACCAGCCCGGGGCGCCAATAACAACACGGTGAGGATCATCCAAGTCGACCCAGGCAAGGAGACCGACGCGGCGCTTGAGCGCATCCGCCGGACCTGGCCCTCGGTTGCGCCAAATCCTCTGGTTTTGCCCAAGGGTCAACGTCGACCGACAGAAACGCCGCCCGGGGAATTGCCCCCCGGCTCTCCGCGGGAATCGACGCCCTCCGATTCATCGCCGGACCCGTCCCCCCCCACGCGAGAGACTCAAGCCCGGCCGCCATCCACGGGGAGAGATGTAACCGCTCTGGCCGCCGTACTGCGCAGAGCAGGGGAATCGGACCCCCTGGACCGCTCGGACGAGCCGGCAGATGCTGGCCCGACCGAGGTCGCGTCGGAATCTCCCCCCGCCCGAACGCCCACTGCCGCGCAAACCACTACCGCTCAAGCCACTGCCGCTCAACCCGCTGACGATACCACGAATGAAGATGTCGCCGACCGCCCCGCCCAGGCCGCTAGTCCAGTCGCTCGGGCGCCAGCAGAGGCGGATCCGGCCGAATCGGAGCGATCGAAGTTGGACGCCTTCCGGCGCGAGGCCCCCGCTCCGGTCTCGGTGCATCAAGGTCCCGGCGGAGAAATGATCATCTCCTCGCCGGACACCAACGCACTCGACCTGTTCGAGGAAATGATGACCCAATTGGCGCCGCCGC
>JALHPA010000692.1 GCA_022842745.1 Pirellulales bacterium | reverse complement strand
GGCATAGGTGTATTTGTCGCCGTGCTCAGGAGCGTTCCGCCCCCACATCGCAACGCCAGAGTGCATTTCGCTTTCGACCAGTTTTGCCTGAGCGGTCAGTCTGAAATCGGAGAACTTTCGCTTGGTCAGCAGATACGTGCTGACTTTGATCGGGTCGGTATTTTTGGCCACGATGATTCCATCCTTGACGCTCCAAAGATGCTCGTGCCCCTCCCATCCGTCGAGGTCTTTTCCGTTGAAGAGCTGGATGGTTTCGCTTTTGCCCTGTTTAGGCGGTACGACCGGCGCATCGGCGGCCTTTACGGGCGTCACCAGAAATACGGCGAGCATGCCGACGAGCGCAACCAACGAATTGGAAAAACGGCGCATGAAATTGGCCCTTGATGGAAGATAACGGCTAGCCGATTCTTACTGCCGCTCGCTCGGCGGATGCCGAAGCCCAAGTGGCACCGCAGCATCTTAACTTGCGGAAATGGGCTTCGCAAATCGTGGCGATGGGTCGTTCGAGCGCCCGATGGCCTGACCGAACCCTACCGCGGGCCGTCGACGGCCGCTCGAACGGCCTTGTACAGACTCAAAAAGTCGGTCACTGACAACTCTTCCGCTCTCGCGGTGCTCCCGTGGCCAGCGGCCGCAAGCAGGGCGTCCACATCGGCCTTGCCAAGTTGGTTTTTGAGCGCGCTGACCAGCACGCCGCGAAGGAATTTCCGCCGGTGCAGGAACATCGACCTCACGAACTCGTGAAAGCCATGCAGGTCTGGAATTCTAGCCCGTAACTCCGGGCGAAAGTCCACCTTCAGGATGGCCGATGTGACCAGCGGTCTCGGCCAGAAGGCGGTTGGCGGGAGCGTCCTCACAATCTCGACCGTACATTGGCTTTGCACCCAAACCGAAAGGGCGCTGTAGTCGCGCGTTGCGGGCGCGGCGGCCATCCGATCCGCCAGCTCCTTCTGAATGGTGACGGTCATTCCCACCGGCGGAGGCTCGTGAAACAGCAAGTTGGAAATGACCGGCGTGGCAATGTTGTAGGGAAGATTCGCCACCAACTTCAACCGCCGATCGGGCGACCCTTCCAGCGACGATCGCAACGCTTCCAGGACCTGCGGAGCAAACGCATTTTTGTTGCGCAACGCATCCTGCTTGAGCATGGTCACGTTGGCAAGATCGATCAACTCCTCGCTAGCCAGTTGATACAGCGACGGATCGACTTCCACCGTTACCACGTGCGCGACGCGGGGCGCCATTTGTTCGGTCAGCCCGCCCGTCCCGGTTCCAACCTCCAAGACGACGTCCTGCGGCTGCAGGTCGGCCGACTCGACGATCAGCCGCAGCAGATTCAGATCGATCAAAAAGTTCTGCCCGTGACGCTTGACGGGGTAAATACCGACTTCGGCGAACCGCTGGCGCAGGAACGAGAGCGTCTGATTGCGAGGCATGGATTAACCTGGGACCGTGTACTTGGAGTTAAACCGCCGGACGCGGATCGCTTGCGTCGTTTCCGACCTGCCGCCAGGCAAGTTGCCTCGCCACGTATTTAGCCAGCAGATCGGTCTCCAGATTTACCGGTTGCCCAGGCGTCAAACGGCCCAAAGTGGTGACAGCGAGGGTGTGGGGAATCAATTGCACGCTGAATTTGTCGTCGGTCACTTCAACCAAGGTCAGGCTTACGCCGTCCACGGCAATCGAGCCTTTGCTGGCCATCTGCGGCATCAGTCCAAAAGGCGCGGTGAACCAGAACGTGGACCAGTCTCCGTCGTCCTGCCGCGAGGCCAGGTGGCCGATGCCATCGACATGCCCGGTCACCAAGTGCCCTCCCAGCCGATCCCCCAATTGCAGCGATCGTTCCAGGTTGACCTCGCCACCGGCCGCCAGGCGCCCCAACGTGGTGCGCGACAGGGTTTCGGGACCGGCTTGAAAGTGCAAGCGATCGGCGATTCGCTCCACGACCGTCAGGCAGCAGCCGTTCACGGCCACGCTATCGCCAATGGCCGCGGTGTCTGAAATGTAGCGAGAACCGATGACCAACCGCCTTCCCGGCGGTTCTTCGATCACTTCGGCAACCGGCGCGAGCATCTCGATCAGACCGGTGAACATGGAGCGCTGGTTGAGAAAGACTTGATTTGAGTGGTTCGTGTGCGGCGAATCGCGAGCCACCCACCTTGTCCGCACGGATTTTTTCCCGCGGTCCGCCGAGGCCAAGTTGCCCTTCCAGCATTCAGTGGACCGTTGAGTTCTGTTTATATCTGTTTTTTGTCGGTTCCGTCAGGCAGGGCAATGGCTGGCGAAACAGAACTCTCGCCCGGCGAGGGATCGCATGCTCGCGCTACGGTTTGTCGGCCGGATGGATTCGCGCCGAAATTCGGCCTGGAACCCGTCTTGGTTGAGCAAACCGCTCTATACGGGTTTATTGCCTGATCCAGGGGTGATAACGGATATTCCGTCTCTACCATTTTTTCCTCATTTGTCCCGGGCTTCCCGAGGCATCGGCCTGCATCTTCCGACCCCACAGGATAGGAGTTTCAGCGGTGTTCCGCACTCTACGGTCTGGCGCGGCTGCGGTGTACATCGACACGCGATTGCAAGCTACGGTTTTCAGGCGGCCCAATCGCCGCTTGTGGGGATCGGACCGGCCAATCGGGGCGCCTGCGGTGCCTTGAAATCACTGTCGGAATTCGGCTTCTAACAGGAATTTGTGAATCCCGATGCTTCGCGTTCCCGTGCATGACATCCGCGCAGGCATGGTGCTGGCGCGGCCCGTGCCGCTTCCCAACGATCCGCGACGGTTTCTTTTGCAGCGCGGCGTGGAAGTTCCGGTCGACCTAGCGCCACGGCTACGCGAATTGGGGATTTACGAAGTCTGGATTCGCT
>JALHPA010000691.1 GCA_022842745.1 Pirellulales bacterium | reverse complement strand
GCTCGATTTTCTGATGAAGCAGGGATTCACTCCCACGATCACTCCCGATCTGGCCCGGAACGAAGTGCTGCAAGGGACGGGTTACATACCGAGGGGGCCAGAAACGCAGATTTACAGCATTAGCGACAGCGATCTGAGCCTGGTTGCGACGGCGGAAATCACGCTCGGCGGCCTGCTGGCGGACACGATCCTGGAAGAGGAGCAATTGCCGATCAAGCTCTGCGGCATCAGCCACTGCTATCGGACCGAAGCCGGCGCCGGCGGACGCGCGTCCCGCGGGCTGTACCGCGTTCACCAGTTTACCAAGGTCGAGATGTTCGCCTTCACCGCGCCGGACCAAAGCGATGCGATTTTGGATACCTTTTGCGATCTCGAGTGCCAGTTGTTCGACGGACTGGGCATCCCCTACCGCGTGGTCGATACGGCGACCGGAGATTTGGGCGGCCCCGCCTACCGCAAATACGACCTCGAAGCCTGGATGCCTGGGCGTGGCCAGGGAGGCGAATATGGCGAGGTAACGAGCACCAGCAACTGCACCGACTACCAGGCGCGGCGGCTGGGAATTCGCTATCGGCACAAGGGCGAAAAAGGGACCCACTTTGTCCACACGCTCAACGGGACGGCGATCGCGATCAGTAGGGGACTGATCGCGATTTTGGAGAACTACCAAAACGCCGACGGCAGCATCACCGTCCCCACGGCGCTCGTGCCGTGGGTGGGTAAAGAACGGATTGGCTAGCGGGCGCGTGGCGAGCGGCCGAGTCGCGTTTGCGAATGGAAATCGCGTTCGCAGTCCGACACGCAAAACTGTCGGACGCACTCTTTAGATTTTTCCCATTCTGAGACAAACGTCTCAAATTGCGCCCGTGGGCAGACAGCCTCGCCCGGCTGCGCCGCCTGCAACAGTGCCCCATTTCTGGCGGAAATGCGCGAAATAGCGATTGCGCCGATCTTGCGTTGATTGCTGGCACGATGGTTGCTTAGCAAGGAGAAGTCAGCCTGAAGAATGAAATTCGGCGCGGCTGCATTTCGAGGAAATCCAACCATGAAAATCACAGACTACGCTCTGGTCATGTTCGCTACGGTGTGGGCCACGTCGTCGGTCCAAGCCCAAGATCCCTACTACGGTCCCGCCACCGGGTACGACTCGTTCAGCGGGGTCGAGTCCCCCTATCCCTATGTCCCCGGTTATTTGGGCGGGGGCACCGTTCAGGGGAGCATCTTGCAAGGGCAAGCGGCGCTGGCGCGCGGAATCGGCGAGGCCAATTACCTCAACTCCAAGGCGCTAATCAACATCGAGACCGCTCGCGACAAGTCCCTCGATAACGAACGTAAGATTGCGGAGGTGTTCTGGGACAAGCGGCGAATGTGGCAGGACCAGATGGCGGTAGAGCGCGGGTCGCCGTTGTCCACGGAGCAGCTTCGGCAGCTTGCGCGGGAGTCGTCTCCCTCGCGGCTGACCCCCTTCCAGTTGC
This sequence comes from Pirellulales bacterium, assembly GCA_022842745.1. Taxonomy (GTDB): domain Bacteria; phylum Planctomycetota; class Planctomycetia; order Pirellulales; family JALHPA01; genus JALHPA01. Next base: position 1,394 of record JALHPA010000691.1, on the reverse strand, counting down.
AGCCGGCGACCGGTCGGATCGAATGGCCGATGGCGCTGAGAGGCCCGCAATTTGACCGTTTTCGCCAGGATTTGGACACCCTGTTCGCGAACCGCACGGTCTCCAATACCGGCGTGGGGAGCGAAACGGAAGTGGCTGCGTTGACGCTGACCAAGGTGATGCTCGATCAATTGCGGCTGCAAATCGACGAGATGCCGGTCACGCAATACGTAGCCGCCAAAAATTTCGTTCGCAGCCTGGCCTACGAGGCCCGTTTTCTACCGGGCGTGGAAGGAGTGGCCAGCCGGTAAGCGGCGCGGTTAGCACTGCTGGCGATAGCGCCGTGTCCTACCGTGACATCCCAATTAAAAAAGCCTTTCCAGGTCTGGGTGGGGCGGCCAGACCGGAAAGGCTGATTTTTTGCGCCGATAGGCGAGTTTGCGGCAGCATAGGCGCTTGCGGGCCAGGCTATCGGACAATCCAAACCGGCGAGTAGACGTAGGTGGTCTTGGTGCCGCTGGTGGCGGGGACTCCCCCCTTGGTCACGACGTTGGCCGGCTGGACGGTCAGCTTCTTGCTGCTCATCGAACCGGTCAGCTTGACATCCAGGATCCGCACCCCCACCCATTCGCAGATGGTGTATTGCGCGTTGTTGCCGTTGCCGGAGACCGACTGAAAAATCGGGATGATCCGAGTCTGGCCGATGATCGAGGCCAACTCGTCTTTCACGCCGGCGCTGATGCCGGTATCTCCGTTCAAGGTCATGGTGCCGCCGGTCAGAATCAGCGGTTTGCCCAGGGCGGCAATATCGGCCGCGTTGATCCCATACACGATCTGCCGCGCGATATCCGACGTGCTGTTGTTGGAGCCGCCGATGTCGACCGTCCCCCGGTTGCCCGGCGAGCCGGTGCCTTGCGGGAACAGATTGACTTCTTTGATGCCGTCTGATCCGCTGATTACCTTCTTGGCCGCCGCATCCCAACGCCAGGTGTCGGTCCCTGTGCCGGCCTTAAGGGCGTCCCAGGTCGTCTTGTCGAGGGCGAAAGGGAGAATCCCCAGAGTGGTACCGTCGGTGGGAGTCTTAAACCCTTGCAAATTGTTGAGCAGGGCCGCCGTGGCCTGCGATTCGGTCGCCACGCTGTTAAGTCCCAGCGCGCGGCCAAAGAACATCGCCACCTTGCCGTTCTGGGTGTCGTTCTTGCGGACCTTGACCCGGACCGCGTTGGCGTTGGTCAATTGAGAGCTGTCGAGCAAGGAGGCGGGATTCGAAGGGTTTGCGAGGTAGCCGACGACCACATCCCCGTTCGACGCGTTCGAGGTATTCGCATCAACCACCGGCCCAGTGTTGCAAACCTTGTTCTGCGCGGCGTAACTGATCGCCGCGGTGCGGGCGGCCGTGATGTCGTTGGTCAAAT
>JALHPA010000690.1 GCA_022842745.1 Pirellulales bacterium | reverse complement strand
CGCCCGCGCCCCCCCCGCGGGGGATCATTTTCGCGCATTCGCGGCGGGAGTACGCGCAATTTGGCGAGGGGCGGTGGCAGGGGGCGGTGGAAGCGGCGACGCGGGCGATGATCGAGGATTTGCGAAGCGAGACGGCGGCGGGGGCGTTGGGGCGGGGGGGGTGAGAGGGGAGGGCATTAGGGTGGCGGTTAATTCAAGCCCTGGGTGAGATCCGTGAGATCCTGGGGAATGATGTCGTGTCGGATTAAGACGGCTCTGTGCTCGGCGGTCAACGCGGGAGCGATTGCGACATACTGTTTTGTCCAGCTCTGGTACCTTGGCAGGGCCTGGAGAAATCGCTGCACGTGGCCTTGGAACTGAGTCGCGTCGGCGAGCAATTTCTTTGGCGAACGTTTGCAGGCGCCGAAGCGAATGGTTTCGGTCGGTTCATGGACGGCCACCAGATCGATCTCAGTGTCGGATTTGTCCCAATATCCTTGCACTCTGTGGGAGAGAGGGAAGTCACCGATGCCTTTGCGGCTCCGTTCCTCGTAGAGCTGGCCGACCAGTTTCTCCAGGGAACCGCCCTCAACATCCGCCAAACGCTGATCGGCTTCATTGATAAGTTCATCGAGTGGGCGAAAGGCAATCGCAGACACCGGGTTCGCAAGAGCGGCCAGCCAAGCGCGGAGAAAATTGTCGGTGATATAGTAGCGGCCCCGCTTCGCTTGCGGCCGAGCGAACACCGGTAACTTTCGTTCGATCAACCCGAATCGCTCGATAAGTACTTTCAAATAGCCGCCCACCTGCGTGTCCGAGTTGCCGCTGGCGTCGCGGATGGCGCTGACCAACTCGTTGTGCATGCGGCCAGGATTGCGGGCAATGAATTTGAGGAGGGCGTCATAACGCCCGCGGAGTTCACGGAGAAACCAGTTCTCGGCCTCCGACCGAAGGGGCGAGGAGCTTTCAAAAAAAATGCGGTGGAGGAGGGTGCGACGATCGGCCGCGAGGACTCCCTGTTCGTAACAATCGCGGTAGAACTTTGGAACTCCTTCAAAAAGGTTCCAGAGAAACAGCAGGCGGTCGGGGAATGGCTCCGCGTGGTCTTCCAGAATCGCAAGGATCGACCCGATGTCGAGATGCGTAAGGTGGATGGTATCCGTGACTCGATTGTAGAGCGGCGCCATGCGGTCTTCGAGCAAAGCAACCATTTCCGTATGGAGCGAGCCGAGGACGATCAGTCCACCACGGACGTCGGCCGCTTTTGCCGCCAGTCGATCAACGCTGGCCTGCAGGTAGGAACAAAACTCCTCGTAGCCTTTGCGATTGAAATACTGGAATTCATCGAGGACGAGGATAAAGCCGCTCTCCGCCATCGCCTCCAGCAGTTTTGCCAATTGAAGAAGGTCGAAGGGGCGCGGAAAGCGGTCGGGAGGCGCCTGGAACGTTTCCAAGGCATCGTTGACGGCCGAAAGAACACCGGCTGGCTCGGAGTCGGGTATTTGAACGTAGAAGACGGGTCGGTCGAGGCCGAACTCTCGCATCGCCTGATGGATCAGCGTCGTCTTGCCGATTCGCCGGCGGCCTGTGACCTTGGCAAAGAACCATCGTTCGCGTCCGAGGATTCGCTCGAGGTCCGCCAACTGTTCGCGTCGACCGTAGAATTTCCATTCCGACATGTGGCTGGCCCTAGAGATAAAACGCCTTTATCAAAAAGAGATAAAGCCACTTTATCTTATTAACCTAAGGCACTCAAGTATATTGCTATAAAAGACTTGCGTCAATTCAACAGGAAATGGAATGGGGTTTTATGGCCGAAGGATGTCGGGAATAGAGCGGCGGGCAACGTGCGTGGGGGCTGAGGGAGACGCCAAGCAACCGAACCACGAAACAGGATGAAGCTGCGACGGCTGAGTGACGAACTGCGGCGCACTCATCGTGTCGAGCCGACGCGGGTTGGCTTTAACCGGATTCGAACGAGGCGATGAATGAGAGCGGAAAGGGAGAGCGGGGTTAGAGGTCAAGGGGGAAGTCGCTTAAGAGTTCTATGCCGTCTTCGGTGACGAGGTAGTTGTTTTCCAGGCGGATGCCTGCGCGGAGTTCGGCGTCGAGGTAGACGGCGGGTTCGACGGCGATGACGTCACCGACTTCGAAGGCATCGTCCCAGTTGGGGTTGAGGTGGGGGGCTTCGTGGGGGAAGAGGCCGATGCCGTGGCCGAGGTGGGAGTGCCAGACGCCGCCGGGGAAGCGGGCGATGATCTGTTTGGCTTCTTCGAAGATCTCGCGGCAGCGGCGGCCGGGGCGGATGCGGAGCTCGATCATGGGGAAGACGCTGGCGACGGTTTCCCAGGCGGCGATCTGGCGGTCGGTGGGCTTGCCGCCCACGGCGATGACGCGGGCATTGTCGGCGTAGTAGCCGCGGAAGGCGGGGCCGAGGTCGAGGATGTAGAGCTCGCCGGCCTCGATCGGGCGGTCGCGGGGGGGGCCACCGTGGACGCCGCAGGCGTAATCGTTGCCGGTTCCGGTGAGCATTTCGCCGCATTCGAGGACGGCGGCGGCTTGCAGCTCGTTGAAGACGGTCAGCTCATTTATGCCGGGGTGGATGATTTCGCGAGCGCGGCGGTACATGGCGCCGGTGGCGGCGATGGCCTTGCGGAGGCGGGCGAGTTCGTCGGGGTCCTTGCGGCGGCGGAGGCGGTAGATATCCGGCTCGATATCGATCATCTCGCAGGCCAGGGGGGCGGAGAGGTGGAGCGAGAAGGAGGAGAACTCGACGCCGACCCGGCGAGGGGGGGCTTGCACGGAGAGGGCGGAGACGAGGACCTGGGAGGAGGCCCAGCGCTGGTCGTTGCGCATGGTGGAGAGCCACTTGGCGTCGTAGACGAGGTTG
>JALHPA010000689.1 GCA_022842745.1 Pirellulales bacterium | reverse complement strand
GCAGGTCGGCCGCGTCGCTTCAACGACGATTATCCTTTCCGGTTTCCTCCCCGCCAAGTGCCCCGCCAAGTGCCTTCAGCGGGCTCTCCCAAACACCAGGCCCCGCCAGCACCGCGTCTCCTACCGGCGGCAAAAATCTCGCCGACCGGTTTGAGCCGGACCTGTCTTTCTGCCATAACTTGACCCTGGCGGCGAGGCAAGCTTCTCACTGGACCAAGAACAGGCGGCAATCATGACCGGAGTCCGACTCTTCGTAGGCACCCGCAAAGGGGCGTTTATCTTGACGTCAGACGCTGCCCGCCAGCGCTGGGAGGTCTCCGGACCTCACTTTGCCGGCTGGGAGATCTACCACATCAAAGGCTCCCCGGTCGATCCAAACCGCGTCTACGCCTCCCAGTCCAGCGGCTGGTTCGGCCAGGTCATGCAGCGCTCCGACGACGGCGGACAAACCTGGACCACCGTCGGCAACAAGTTCGAGTACGACGGACCCACCGGAACGCACCTCTGGTACGACGGCACCCAGCACCCCTGGGAGTTCAAACGCGTTTGGCATCTGGAGCCGTCGCTCACCGATCCCGATACCGTCTACGCAGGCGTCGAAGACGCCGCCCTGTTCCGATCGACCGATGCCGGCCAAACCTGGCACGAGCTAAGCGGCCTGCGTAACCACGAATCGGGCCAGTTCTGGCAGCCCGGCGCCGGCGGCATGTGCCTGCACACGATCCTCCTCGATCCTGCCGATCCCCAGCGCATTTATATTGCCATCTCCGCCGCCGGGGTTTTCAAGTCCGAGGACGGCGGCCAAACCTGGCGTCCAACGAATCGCGGGCTGCACTCCCCCTACGTCCTTCCCGACCCCAAGGCCGAAGTCGGCCACTGCGTCCATCGCATCGCCATGCACCCCGACCGCCCCAACGTGCTCTTCATGCAAAAACATTGGGACATCATGCGCAGCGACGACGGCGGCGAAAACTGGCGCGAGGTCAGCGGCAATCTCCCCAGCGACTTCGGCTTCCCCATCGCTGTCCACGCCCACCAGCCGGAAACGATCTACGTCGTTCCGATTAAAAGCGATTCCGAGCACTTTCCCCCCGAAGGAAAACTCCGCGTCTACCGCAGTCGCACCGGCGGCGATACCTGGGAAGCGCTCACCGACGGCCTGCCCCAGCAAGATTGCTACGTCAACATTCTCAGGGACGCCATGGCCGTCGACTCGCTGCAACCCTGCGGCGTGTATTTCGGCACTACGGGGGGGCAAGTCTACGCCTCCGCCAGCGAAGGGGACCGCTGGACGGCCGTCGTTCGCGACCTGCCGCCGGTGGTCTCGGTCGAGGTCCAGATGCTCCCATGATTCGCGTCGTCTTGCCCTACCACCTGCGAAACATGGCCGGAATCGACGGGGAAATCCAACTTGCGGCCGATCCCCCCACCCTCCGCGCCGTGCTCGACTCACTCGAAGAGCGCTACCCCATGCTGCGCGGCACGATTCGCGACCAGATCACACGCGAACGCCGCCCGTTTCTGCGCTTTTATGCCTGCGAACAGGACCTGACGCTCGACTCCCCGGAATTGCCGCTTCCGTCCTCCGTCGTCGCCGGCGACGAGCCGCTATTGATTGTCGGCGCGATCGCTGGCGGATAGCAGCTAAACCAAGTTGGAGGGCGAAAAATCGGCATTCCCTACGAGCCGCTTCGGCTCGTAGGGAATGCCAAGCCTGCGGGAAGCGGCTATTTGCCTTGAATTACTGCCGCCTGGGCCGCCGCCAGCCGCGCGATCGGTACCCGGAATGGCGAGCAACTGACGTAGTTCAAGCCGACCTGGTTGCAGAACGCGATGGAAGCCGGGTCGCCGCCATGCTCGCCGCAAATGCCGCATTTCAATCCATCGCGCGTTTGTCGACCCTTGTTCACCGCCATATCCACCAGTTGGCCCACGCCGGAGGTGTCCAGCGTCTGGAACGGATCGCGCAACAGTAGTTCTTGCCGCAGGTAATCGGGCAGGAACGTATTTACGTCGTCCCGGCTGAACCCGAACGTCATCTGCGTCAGGTCGTTCGTGCCGAAGCTGAAGAAATCCGCGTGGTGCGCGATCTCGTCGGCCGTGAGCGCGGCTCGCGGGATTTCGATCATCGTCCCTACCGGAATGTCGAGCTTTGCCGAGTACTTCTTCTCCTTGACCACCCGCTCGATCGTTTCCACGGTCAGCTCCCGCAGCGACGCCAGCTCCCTGGCCGTCCCCACCAGCGGAATCATGATTTCCGGCTGGGCGTCGATCCGCGCCTTCTTGCAGTTGATCGCCGCTTCCACGATCGCCGTCACCTGCATCACCAGAATCTCTGGATAGGTCACCGCCAACCGGCATCCCCGGTGGCCCAGCATCGGGTTCATTTCGTGCAGTTGCGAAACCCGCTGCTTCACCTTGGCCGGGCTGACTCCCAGCCGCTGCGCCATGTCCTTCTGGCTCTTCTCATCGTGCGGCAAGAACTCGTGCAGCGGCGGATCGAGCAACCGGATCGTCACCGGCAGCCCCTTCATCGCCTTGAAGATCCCTTCGAAGTCGTCCCGCTGATACGGCAGCAGCTTGGCCAGCGCCGCTTCCCGCGCCTCGCGGGTCTCCGCTAGGATCATCTCCCGCATCGCCTGGATTCGGTCCCCTTCAAAAAACATGTGCTCGGTACGGCACAGCCCGATCCCTTCCGCGCCAAAATCCCGCGCTCGCTGCGCGTCGGCGGGCGTGTCGGCGTTCGTTCGAATCTTCAACTTGCGGTATTTGTCGGCCCACTTCATCACCGTGGCGAAGTCCCCCGACAGTTTCGGCTCCTGCGTGCCAATCTCCCCGGCCATCACCTCTCCGGTCGAGCCGTCGATGCTGA
>JALHPA010000688.1 GCA_022842745.1 Pirellulales bacterium | reverse complement strand
CGCCGACGCGCTACTCGGATTTCGCTTCCAGCGCGAACCGATCGGGAAGAGAGGCCACCAGATGAGCGACTTTGACCTGTTCCAACTGGGACCTTGCCGAAGAGGCGATGCTCCGCAGTGCCTCCTGCAACCGGTTTTGGGCCTCGCCGTTCAGGCTATTACCCAGCGACATCTTCGTATCGACGGGACCGTCGATCGCCTCGATAATATCCAAAAGTGAAATGCTTTCCGGCGACCGGACCAGCGAGTATCCCCCTTCCACGCCGCGGGTCGATTGCAGAATCCCGTGATTGACGAGGTTTCGAAGGATTTGGAGGAGAAAGCGCTCCGGCATGTCGCCGGCGGCGGCCAATTTACTGCACGAAATGGGATCTTTTTGGTCTGCCTGGGCGAGCTGCAGGGTCGCCTGCAGCGCGTAGGTCACGGTTCGCGATAACTTCATGGTAAGTTCCACCGGTGCTCTGCCTATCGTTCAGCGAGACGCGCGAGCGCAAATCCCAACGACCAGACCGGCGCGATTGAGCGTCAGCCAATTCGTTGACCACCTGCCCGAACTTTTGGAAATCCGAAATTGACTGCGGGAGGAAAGGCAATCGTGGGGCGGTAGCCGACCAGGATAACCAGTCACGGCCAGATTGTAATAACAACACGAATCAGAATCGAATACGGTGCTCCTCTCCATCCTGTTCGGGATAATAACCCTCAAGATCAGCCAAGTCAAACAAAATCGCTCTAGTTTATGTACGGTTCTTTGCGCCAATGGTTCCTTCGACTGTTGGATGATACAGCCCCGAATCCGTTCCGACTAGAATGCGAACGCCAGCAGATCCTCGCACGCGGAACAGGAGCGAATCCTTGCCGACTGCCAGACAACCGCGGACGCCGAAGCGCTTTGAACCAGCGGTCACGCATTTGCGGTCCCAGGATGCCGTGATTCGCCAGTTGATCGACCGCGTGGGACCGGTTCGACTGCGACAGAATCCCGATCGATTCTGGATGCTGGTCTCGTCGATCGTTTCCCAGCAGCTTTCGATGGGTGCGGCGCGCACGATCCTGGGTCGGCTCGAAGCCCTGCTCCCGGATCGCTCGGCGGCGGCGCTGGCGCGGATTTCGCCGACGGAGCTTCGCTCGGCCGGCATCTCCCCTCAAAAGTCTGGCTACCTGGAAGATTTGTGCCGCGCGGTATCCGACGGCCGAATCGACTTGCGCTCGATTGGGCGGCTCCGCGACGAGCGGGTGATTGAATCGCTAGTCCAGGTGCGGGGGATCGGCCGCTGGACGGCGCAGATGTTCTTGATCTTCTCCCTGGGCAGGTTGGACGTTTTTCCGGCGGGGGATCTCGGGGTGCGCTCCGCCATTCGCGGGCTGTACGGGTTGTCGGAGCTTCCCACCGAGTCCGCCGCCGAACAAATCGCCGAGAATTGGCGCCCCTACGCGACGATCGGAAGCTGGTATTGCTGGCGCTACTTGGAACTTCCCAAGGTCCAATCGTAATCGGCGGGCGTTCTGCTAGCGGACTCGCCCCAGTCCGGCGGCGCCCGCTTACCTCGGCACGTCGATACGGGCGTACGCGTAGGGGAGCAATTCCACTTCCAGAGCGCCGCCGCCGGCCGGGTCGTAGGGTTGCCGCCAACCCCGAAATCCGAGCGGGTCCGACGCCGCGCGGTCAAACGTCGTTTGGTCCAGCGTCCGGACGCGCGTTCCGGGGCGCCAATTCCCCAACGACGACACTTGCCGGGTCGCGGTTTGGTTGGCGATCAAAATCGTTTGGCCTCGATCATGGGTAAGCATGATCCCCTCCCAGCGCAATGGCTCGGCGTTGGGACACGGCGAAGTCTTTGCTTGCGGGGACTCGTCGGCGATCTCGTTTACGTCGGCCAGTACGTGAAACAAGGGAAACGCCATGCCTGGGCGCGAGGGAAACAAATCCGGTTGGGGAGCGCCCGCGGATGCTTCACATACTCCACGCCATCCGACGGTCTCGTAGAACGTCGCGCTGGCCGCCTCCGCTTCCGCCAGGTAACGAATCGCGCCTAACGTCCAGCCGGCGGCAAACAGCGACATCTGGCGGGGATCGACGGTTAACGGGAGCTGGTCCTCCGACGTCGGCGGTGACGGACCGGTGGCATAGGGATTGACGCGCTTGCGCAACGTGACCGGCGTTACCGCGATCGGCAGCGATCCGCACAACCGGCGGGCACTGTGGACCGTGTCGGCAATCGCAGCGCAGTTCTCGATCAGCGACGCATTGTCGAACGCGTGTTCCTGCGGCTGAACCGAATAGCAGATTCCATCCAGCAGATCGAAAGGGGGGGGCGAGGCGTTCCATTCGCGAAAATTGGCGGTCGTCCCGGAGAAGATGGCCGCCCTAGAGTCCCATTCGCCCAGGATGCGGCGCGCCAGTTCGATCCACCGGGCCGTGGTCGACCACTCGCTGGCATGAAAGATCAGACACCGGCAAACCGCCGGGCGGGAAATCTGCAGAAATTTCGCCACGGCGGAGAGTTCTTCCTCCGCGCGATTGGAGACTGTCCATGCCAGCTCCAGGGGCGCGCCAATTGCCTCCGCGTTCGCACGCTCGCAATCTAAGCGGGCCAGTCCTTCCGGGGATGCCAAATCCACGTCGACGCGCAAATGCGCGGGGCGAAGCACGCGCAGCAGCGACAGTTCCCGCTCGTCGAGTCGCCGACTGGGGATCGCGCCGCAAAGCCCAATCCGCGGCAGTCGTCGAGCATAGCCGGTCGGTTCCGACAGAAGCGACGGGGTCGGGTCCGTTGTTGCCGATTTCACCAGCCGCAGCCGCACGGCCTGGCGAATTTCCGTTCCTGCCGACACCGTAACGGGAAAGGGGAGCCGCAGCGGCGTGCAAAAGG
>JALHPA010000687.1:1501-2874 GCA_022842745.1 Pirellulales bacterium | reverse complement strand
CGGCGCCAGGCTCACGTGCAGGCTTACACACCCAAGGAAACGTCGGCGTCGGCAGGCGACCCGACCCCATTTTCACGCCTGCGAGGCGTCACCCGAAGGGAAACAGGGGGCTCACGTCAAAGCCCGGGCAGCCGGCGCACCCTGCCGAGCCGATTCTCGATTCCGAAGGCGGCGCACCACAGGCAGTTGCCGACCCTCCCGCCCCGGAGCCAACAGCCCGATGATGACGGCGGCGACCGCGACGATGACGGCCATCACCGGGTAGGACGCGTTCGTCGCCAGCACGAACGCCTCCTTGCTGCGTTCGGCAAGCGCAGATCCTTGCGGTCCAACTTGATTGGCCACGCGGCGTCGTTGACCGCCGAGGCCAGCTTTGCTTTCGAGTGTGCGTTCACGGCTTCGAGTGGGCACCCACGGCGGCCAAACACTCAACATCCCGCCCTACATACACACTCAAAGCCCCAGACGCACACTCGATTCCGCGAGCGCGGCCCGAACCCGATGCCCACGACCCACGACTTTCACGGCTTCGCTTTCGAGTGTGCGTTCACGGCTTCGAGCGTGCACCCACGGCGGCCAAGCACTCCTCAATACCCCGCGATCGCGCCGGCCGGCAGCAGCAGGCACGCCAACAGCAGCGTGTAGCTATCCACGATCCAGGTCAGTTGCGTCTGGGTGGCCGAGGTGGCGACGCTCGGTTCTACCGCGATTCCTACCCGCCCGCGTCCTGAGCTTTGCCTTCGTCCGATTTGAAACGGGGGTCGACCGCCGCCATCTTCAGGATCTTGTTCGCCACGGGGTAGTCCCCGTCCTGGCGCGCCACCATGTAATTCCGCACCCGCTCGTTGGCGAACAACGCGAAGCCGGCCTGTTCCATGTATTGGCGCATCTCGTCCATCTCGAGAAGGATCAACTCGTCCTCCCCGCGCCAACCGAAGGCGATCTGCAGGACGCGGGCCGAGAGGCCAAAGTGCTCGCCCAGGGCGATGAGTTCGGCGTAGCTGGGAAAGTCCTCAGCGTCTTTGCGCCGCGAGTAAGTGGCCTTCGCCAGCTTGAGAGCGGAAGCGATTTCGCCGTCCGGAACATCGCGATTCAGCAGCCACTCAAGCACCCGACCTAGGTCCTTGCCCGCCCGAGTCAGTCTGGGCATCCCGTAACGCTAGGTGCTGGTTCGAAAACAGTCAATCAGGCTCACAGATAGATCTACGATTCACTTCCCGCAACTTAGGAAGATTTTTGAATCTTATGTTCCATTTTCGGAACGGATGATCTATTGTATGTCTTGTTAGTCCTCACACGGAACCGGGAGACGCCATGACCCAGCACCTGAACGCCCGCCGCCGGCGCTTCGCCACCAAGTCGCTGGTGGGTCT
>JALHPA010000687.1:0-1491 GCA_022842745.1 Pirellulales bacterium | reverse complement strand
GGTCTGGCGATCGGCGCAACGGTTCTAGCAGCCATGGCCGCGCCGGGAACTGCAAATGCCGGACCCCTTGATTCGAGCAGCCCTTCCTACCAATTGGGCTACAGCAACGCTGTGAAAGACCTGGGGCTTACGGCCACCCGCATGCGCGCCGAGGGCTTTTCGCAGCAAGACATTCTCGTCTCCAACCGTGTCCCCACGATCTGCGCCAAGGAATCGGCGTCCGCGCAGAACGTCCCGGATCTCAACACCTCCGACTTCATGCGAGGCTGCGCCGACGGGATGAAAAGCCTCCTAGACGCGGGGATCGCGTCCTAGCGAGTGTGCAGCGCGAACAAGCAGGGAGATTCCAGGATTGACCTGCCCCAGCGAGTGTGGAGTGCCTACGATGCCGGAGTGGCCACCCAAGACGATCTCGACGGCACCCTGCAAATCCTGAAGACGCGGATCGCGGCGTTAGAGGCGTCCAAGACCGACCTGCACGCAATATCCGAGGCAATCAAAGCCTTTGGCGACACTCAACAGATGCTTGCCGATGTGTTGCGCGGATTCGGCAGCGGAATGAGAGCCACCGCCGACGACTCCAACCAACGCATCCGCTCACTTGAAGCCTCGGTCGCCGAGATCAAGAACCACCTCGCGCAGGCCCTGAACCGATAAATCGCTGACCGGCACGTCACCCGGCGTCGACATGCCGTCCAAGGAAATCCACAACTGCCTCGGCGAACATGTCGTTGCGATCGCCGGCGACCATATGTCCCGCGCCACCGACGTCAGCGAACTCGACCTGCGGGAAGCGCGCCAGAAATTCGTCGGCGCGCTCCTGGCTGACGAGATCACTCATCCGGCCCCGAATCAGCAGCATCGGCACCCCATGGCGCAGGATCGCGTCGACCGCGGCGTGCATTCGGTCGGCATCGGTGACCTCGAGCGGGGGAAACGCCGCCCTCCCGCTGATGAACTGCGGATCCCAGTGCCAGTACCAGCGATCACCGCGGCGGCGCAGGTTGGTGGTCAGGCCGTCCAGATCGGTCGGTCGGGGCCGATGCGGGTTGTACTCCGCGATCGCGTCCGCGACCTCGTCAAGTGAGCCGAACCCCGATTCCACCCGGTCGGCCATGAAGGCGTGGATCCGATTCGCACCGGATTGCTCCATGTTCGGCACGATGTCGACCAATACGACAGCACTGGCGATGCCGGGCGAGAGCTCTCCGGCCAGCAGCATCGAGGTGAACCCACCCAGGGACGCGCCCACCAGCACCGGTTGCGCGGGCAAGCTCCGCAGCACTTCCTGGACATCGGCGGCAAAGCTGACGACGCGGTAGTCGCCTTCGCTGGACCAGTCGGATTCACCATGACCACGCAGGTCCACGGTGACGGCTTGCCAGCCACGCTCGGCGACCGCGGCAGCTGCCCGGCCCCAGGAGCGGCGGGTCTGCCCGCCGCCGTGCAAGAAGATCACGGCGCGCGCGTCGGGATCGCCCAACCGGTCGG
>JALHPA010000686.1 GCA_022842745.1 Pirellulales bacterium | reverse complement strand
TCCCCGGCCGATCCACGAAGCCAGATTTCGGTCGATGGGCCGTTTCCGTTTGGCCGATGTCACCAAGGGCATGCCGGCCCAAACCCGGCCTAATGCCCTTTGCGCGACGGACCGAGCGAATGGTGCGGATGACGGATGGAACGACCCCTGCCCAGCTTTCTGCCCAGCCCCAAGCTACTCTGGGCCGCCCTCCTCTGCGGTGCGGCGCTTGGCGGATCACTGCTCCGCTTTCACGCCCGCTCCGCCGCGTTCCAACCGGAATCCGCCCTAAGGCCCATCGCCAATCCTCCGGCCCTCCTTCGGGTCGAAGATCCAGCTCCCGCCAGATTCGAAACGGCGCCTCCGAGCTCCGCTTCCGGGAACAACGCTGTAACGTTTGCCGCTTCCGACGGCCTGCCTCCTGCGACGGACTCCGCATCCACCCGCCTTGCCAACCAGGATGCATACCAGGCCGATCCGTCTCTTACCCTGACAATACCGCATCTCGGAGCGGCCAATTCGGAGCCACAACTTCCAGTCGATCCGCCACAAACCTCCGCTTCCCAGCAGCCTGACACGACCGCCCCTGATTCCCCACCCCCGCCCCCCCCGCAGGCATCCTCTCCCGCCCCAGAGATCGACGCGGAGTACGAAAAACTGCCGTTCGGCCCCAGTTGGCCCAGCCACGAACTGACCGCCGCCGCCCGCCAGGCGGATGCCCTGATAACGTCCGGCGTCGGCCTGGCCGAACGCGGAGCGACCTTCTCCGCCCGTTCGACCTTCATCAGCGCTCTCCGATTGCTGGCGGCCGAATTGGATTACCAGCGCTCGACGAACGCTCATGCGCTCGCCCTAGCGGCCGGGCTGAAGGCTCTCGAAGAAGCCGAGGACTTCCAACCTCGCGGCGGCCAGATCGCCGACCGCGCGATCCTAGCGGACATCGTCTCCGGGCATCGCACCTCGGTTCTCGCCCGGCTCGCAGACGACAAATGCACCCCCGGCGAAGCCCTGCAAACCTACCTGACCTACGCTCAAGAGCAGTTGGCCGCCGCCGGGGGAGATCTCGCGCCGGCCGCTTCCGCCCTCTACAACCTGGGAAAGCTGGAAACGACCGCCGCCTCGGTCGCTCCCTCGCCGGTTGGCCTGGCGCAGTCCCGCGCCGTCGTATTCTTTCAAGCCGCCCTTTTCATTTCACCCCGGCATTCCGCAGCCGCCAACGAATTGGGCGTGGTTCTGGCCAGACATGGCAAGATGCTGCCCGCCAAACAATCTTTCCTGCATAGCCTCTCCTGCGAGCCGCATGCGGCCACCTGGCGCAACCTCGCCATCGTCCATCGCGAGCTCGACGAACCCGAGCTCGCGGCCCGTGCCGAGCAAGAATCCCGGCGATTGGTGGCGCTCCGGCCCACTGGTGTCCGCCCCAACCATTCGGTCCAGTGGATCGATCCGCAAACCTTCGCCCGCACAAATCGCGCGGAATTCGACGGCGCCCCCCATCCGGCCAATCCGAACGGCTCACGACCGTCTCCGGTCCCGACGCCGGCCGTCCCTGCCCGCAGCGCTTCGTCTTGGTTTCCCTGGTCCACCAAAAACCGATGAACCATCCTCCGGCCCCCATCGCGCCCACCAGATGCTGCCCCCCGCAAGCAGGCGTGCGCTTCTGCCTCGGCATCCTCGCCCTGCTGCTGGTTGGAGCTGTGGCCGGCTTGGGCGCTCTCGGACGTGACTCCGGCGGCAATCCCACCGAACCGCCTTTAATTTCTAAACCGTCGGAGTGCGTGACTCACGGTTCTCCCAATGCGATCCCCCGCGGCCACATCCAGCTTTGCCAGGCCCTTGGTCCGGCGGCCCCCCACCCCGTTTTGGGAGTCGATTGTGCGGCCAACGGAAGCTGCGGAAAAGCCACCTGGAAGCAAATGGCGCCCATCGACTTTCAGACCTACGCCCAAGGAGAATACGTCGGCCACGAACGCTTGCAGCATGTCCCCTCCTACCGCCTGCGGGTCGACGACCAACTCGAGTGCCTGTTCCGACTGACTCGCGAAGAGACGAACGAACCCTACCTGTTCAACGTCGGTGACGAGTTGCAAGTCGAATCCTTCACCGATCCCAATCTGAACCGCAGCCTGATCGTCCAACCCGATGGCACGATCACCCTCCGCCTGCTCGGGCAGGTCAAAGCCACCCGTTACACCGTCCAGCAACTGCGGGAAAAGCTCGACGATCTGTACGCCAAGTTCTACAAGGTCCCCGCCATCACCGTCACTCCGGTCAAGGTCAATACCCGCTTGGAAGACCTGCGAAACGTCGTCGACAACCGCTCCGGCGTAGTCGGCGGGCAGGGCATTCGGCTGCGCGTCACTCCCGAGGGCACAATCGCTCTGCCGGCGATCGGTTCAGTCCCCGCTCAGGGCCTGACCCTCGACGAGCTGAAAATCGAGATCGACCAGCGGTACGCGGCCACCATCAAGGGCATCGAAGTCACTCCAGTCCTCGCGCAGCGCGCCCCGCGCTACGTTTATGTGCTGGGGGAAGTGCGCTCCCCAGGTCGCTACACCCTGGAAGGCCCCACCACCGTGATGCAGGCGATCGCCTTGGCCGGGAGCTGGAATTTTGGCGCGAACCTGCGCCAAGTGGTGATCTTCCGGCGGGGCGACGACTGGCGCCTCCTGGCGACCATGGTCAACCTCCAGGGAGCGATGATGTTTGCCAAGGATCCCTGCCCCGCGGGCGAACTCTGGCTCAACGATAGCGACATCGTCGTGCTGCCCAAGGGACCCATTTTGCTGACCGACGACTTCATCAACCTGGTCTTCACTCGCGGCGTCTACGGCGTGCTCCCCTTCTCTACCTCCTACCAATTCGGCCAGTTGAGCACGCTCTCGGTGATTCCCTAAAGCGGCCG
>JALHPA010000685.1 GCA_022842745.1 Pirellulales bacterium | reverse complement strand
GGTGTTCGCACGTTCCGGAGCGCTAGTTGTAATCCTTCGTATCCAGCACATAGGTGGCCGGAGTCACTTGCCCCGTTGCCGACTGGATGATCGGACTGGTGATCGCCGTCGGCGGCACCGCCGCGCTCGACGCCGCGTGATTGGGCGTCATCAACTGGATGTACACGTGGTACCCGATGTTGTCCCGCAGAAACATCGTCCGGCCATCGGCAAACACCACGTTCACGCCCCCGTTATGATTGGAGGACGGGCGAGCAACATTGGCGTCCACTATCTGGGCAAATTTGTTCTCGTTAATCTTCCGCCCTTGATTCGGTCCCTCGGGCGGATTCGGCACCGAAGCGTGCCATAAAAAGCAGAGGTGGTTTTCAATCTCGTTCGGCTGCACCAGTGGATACCAGGTGCTCGCTTGCAAGTTCTCCGAAACCATCAGCGTATTCGAGGCGCCGTCATTCAACGTCAAGCCTTGCTTGATCGCCTGCGGATACCGCTTGAGATCCTGAAACAAACCATTCGCGGCGGACACCCGTAGCGATGTAGGTTGCGGATAGTTGGCGAACTCGCCATTCTGCACGACATCGGGCCGTCCGCCATTAACCACGTATGCCAAATTCGCGGGCATATTCGCATCCGGCGGATCGCTCGCGCAGTTGTAAAACTCCAGCCCGACGATCGCCGGTGGTTGATTCGGCTGCCCCCAAGAGTTGTACACATCTTTGCGGTCCATCTGTTCCAAAATCGCCACCGTCCAAGGAGCAGAATCATCGTTGCCGACCCGATTCCCGCGATAACCAGGGAATCGATCCTTGGCCGTCGTGTAACTGATGATGGCTTTGCCGATTTGTTGCATTTTGTTCATGCACTCCGTGCGCCGTGCCGAATCCCGTGAGGCATTAATCGCAGGCAGCACCAGTGCCGCCAAAATGCCAATGATCGTGATCACGACCAGCAATTCCACCAACGTAAAGCCACTGCGAATGCGACGGGTCATAACAGATGTCTCCAAACGGGAGTGCCACGATTCTCTACAGGCGAACGCCACTTGTCGTGAAGCGAACGTCACTTCTCGTGAAGCGAACGTCATTGACGAGGAGGACCGCAATCAACCCCCGAGCCAAGTCGTTCGCGAGTCGCACGGCTCAAACGGCCCGTCGCCGCCGCGCGTCTCGCTTCTTGGCCGGTTCGTTCTCGGTTCCCCTATTCCGGTAGGTTTATTCTGCCGGTTTGCAGTCAGAAAGTAAAGTTTCGAGCGTCCATCGGATCAAAATTTCCCATCGGCCGCGAAAAACCTCGTCCCCAGCGCCCGATTCTTCCCCCTGAGCCCCCCGGTCTGGCAAAATCTCGCCGAACCCCCGCTCGCCAAGCTAAGATAGACAAAACCATACGATCCATATCGACCCCTCTCCGGCCCGATCGGCCCCGTTGACCCTTCCTTCACCGACCGACTTCCTTTGTAGTCCGCGGCCCTTCGCTCCGACCCCTATTCGGCCTACCGCATGGCGTCCGTTTCACCTTCTCCCGCACCTGTCGCGCCGCGAGACCCGTCCCGACCCGCCGTGGTTCGCCCCCGCTGCCCGAAGTACCAGACGCTCGACGCCTGGCGCGGCGTGGCCTGCCTGTTTGTGGTCCTCCTTCACTCGGTCAGTTTTGCCGCCGACAATCTGGGCCACGACCCCGCCTCCTGGATCGTCTGGCTGTTCGATCAGCTTTCGATCGGCGTGCCGATGTTCTTTGTGATTTCTGGCTATTGCATCTCGGCCACCGCCGATTCCAGCCGGTTGCGCGGCAGTTCCCTCTCTTCCGTGGGTACCTATTTCCGCCGCCGTTTTCGCCGCATTTATCCTCCCTACTGGGCCTTCCTGCTCCTGACGGCGCTCTTTGTCTCGCTTCTCGGCCCGGCCCTCTTCTCCGACGAGAGAAACCGGATCCTCAGCCCCGGCGAGGTCACGCCCGCCCAGTGGATCGGCAACCTCACGCTCACCGAAACCTGGCTCTACCATATCGCCGGCGGCTCCAAGGCCCTCATCGCCGGGCATCTCTGGACCCTCTGTTACGAGGAGCAGTTCTACCTCATCACCGGCCTGATACTGCTCCTTGCGCCGCAACGGTACTTTCTGGCGGCGACTCTGATCACCGCCGGCGTGGCCGCCGCCCGCGTCGCCGCCAAGGTTTTCGGCTGGAGCCTGGACGGTCTGTTTCTGGACGGCCGCTGGGGACTCTTTGCCCTCGGGATTGCCGTCTATTACCGCGTCAACTACGGCGGCCTCTGGTTTCGCCGCCTGCTCAACCTCGCCCTGGCAGGCACATTCCTGGCCCTGGTTCTCTCTCCCGCCCATCCCAATAACAAGCTGGAATATGGCTCGGGCCTGGCCTTCGCGCTGATCCTTTCGCTCGGCCATGCCTGCGATCGAACCACGGCCGCATGGCCCGCCATTCGCCCTCTCCACTGGTGCGGGACGATGTGCTATAGCCTGTACCTGGTCCACTGGCCGCTGACGCTGGCCGTCAGCCATAGCCTGTACCTCCAGGGCATCTCAGGTCCGCTGGTAACCCTGCTCGTCACGGTCCCCTTGTGCCTGTTGGTCTCCCTGCCCGTGAGCTGGGCGTTTCACTGCCAAATCGAGCGACGATTTCTCAATTCCCCCCAGCTCTCGCCCTCCCCCCGCTGATTCTGCCACCATCGCCGCCCGAAACCGCTCCCCTGCCCGCCCGCACTGCCCGCCCGCATGCCTCGCTCGATTGGCAAGTTCTGCCAGTTCGCCAGTTCAAACCGGCGGTAAATGATATTTGTCGCCCCCCCGCCCACAGGTATACTCCCGCCCCGACTTGGATTCCCAAGAAGCGTCTCGGGCGGCGGCCGCTCATGCTGCGCGGTTGCGCTCCGG
>JALHPA010000684.1 GCA_022842745.1 Pirellulales bacterium | reverse complement strand
GGTTCCCGCGGTATTGGACCGGGGGACGGCGACGTTTCCCGACTTGCCCGCGGGGCAGTCGACCGTGGGACGCCGGTTGGCGCTGGCGAGATGGATCGCCGATCCCAACAATCCACTGACCGCCCGAGTGTGGGTCAACCGGGTGTGGCAGCGATTGTTCGGCCGCGGATTGGTCGACACGGCGAGTAATTTCGGTCCGAGCGGCAGCCGGCCCACGCATCCGCAACTGCTCGATTATCTAGCGGCGGAATTCGTGCGGGGGGGCTGGCGACTCAAGTCGCTGCAACGGCAGATGGTTCTATCGAACACGTATCGGCAGGGATCGCGAATTGTCGCGCGAAATGCCGAAGCGGATCCGGACAATCGGCTGTTGTGGCGCTATGGTCCGCGCCGGCTGCAAGGGGAGGAGATCCGGGACGCCGTGCTGGCGGCAAGCGGCAGCTTGAACGAAACCATGTACGGGCCGGCGGTGAAAGTGCGGATTCCTCCCAAAGTGATATCGACCGGCGCCACGGCGAAATGGCCGATCGTCGAGCGGGAAGGGCCGGAGCATTGGCGGCGCAGCGTGTATGTGTTCTCGAAGCGGTCGATGCGATTGCCGCTGTTTGAGGGCTTTGACGTTCCGACGAGCGCGCAATCCTGCGAACGACGACAGACGACCACGGTGGCCACTCAGGCGCTCCAATTGCTCAATGGCGAGCTGGTTGCCGAACATTCCCAACGGCTAGCGGCGCTGGTATTGGCCCAAGCGGGAGACGATGTCGCCAAGCAGGTCGAGATTGCATACTGGAGAACGCTGTCGCGAGCCCCAACGAGCGCTGAACAGAATCTGGCGATGCAATTCCTGGAGGCGCGAACGGAAAAGCGGGACTCCACAGCGGCGCTTGAGGATCTGTGTCACGTATTGTTCAATTTGAACGAATTCGTGTACCTGCATTGAGCGGCGGCGCGCAGAAGTCTGGTCGCGCGCCGCAAGCGACGAGACGATCGCGGCTGGTCTACGGCAGTCGGTTGTACCCGTTAAGCGCTGCGACCCGGTAGGCCTCGGCCATGGTCGGGTAGTTGAACGTGGTGTTGATGAAATAGAGCAGGGAGTTGGCCTCTCCCGCTTGCGACATGATCGCCTGGCCGATGTGGATGATCTCGCTGGCATTGGCGCCGAAGCAGTGGATGCCCAAAAGCTGCAAGGTCTCGCGGTGGAACAGCAGCTTGAGCATGCCGACGGTTTGACCGGTGATCTGGGCGCGGGCGAGGCTTTTGAAGAGCGAATGGCCGATTTCGTAGGGAACTTTTTGGGCCGTGAGTTCGCGTTCGGTGCGGCCGAGGCTGCTGATCTCGGGACTGGTGTAGATGCCGGTGGGAATGTCTCGGACGAGGGCATGGTCCCCATGTCCGGTAATAAGATGGGTCGCCGCGAAACGGCCCTGGACATAGGCGGCGCTGGCCAACGACGGACCGCCGATTACGTCGCCCACGGCGTAGATGTGAGGGTGGATGGTCTGGAACGTGTCGTTGATTTCGATGTGCCCGCGCTGATTGGGGACCAGCCCGATTGCGGAGAGGCCGAGATTGTCGGAGTTGCCGGTGCGGCCGTTGGCCCACAGGAGGATGTCGGACTTGATCTGTTTACCGCTTTTTAGGCTGAGGAGGACGCAATCGTCGCAGGGTTCGATGTGGTCGAACGATTCGTTATGCCGGATCAGAACGCCGCGTTCGCGGAGGTGGTAGCTGAGGGCGTCGGTGATCTCGTCGTCGAGAAATTCGAGCAGCCGCTCGCGCGTGTTGATGAGATTGACTTTGCACTCCAGGTTGCGGAACATCGAGGTGTATTCGCACCCAACGACGCCGGCCCCGTAGACGGTGACCGACTGGGGGGTGTACTGCAAATTCAGAATGGTGTCGCTGTCGAAGATGCGGGGGTGATTGAAGTCGACATCAGGGGGTCGGTACGGGCGGGAGCCGGTCGCGATGATGATACCCTGCCGGGCTTTCAGCCGCTGTGCGCCGCCGTTTTCTTCGTCCACCTCGATCGTCCAGGGATCGCTGAACCGGGCGTGGCCATGCAAAACGTCGATGCGGTTGCGGTCGTAGAAGCCGCGCCGCATGTTGACCTGTTGTTCGATGACGCGATTGGCGCTTTTGCAGAGATCGGGGAAAGGCAGCTTGAGCGAGACGCCTGCGGCGCGAAACAGCGGATTCTGGTTGGCCTCGGTCATGCGGAAGATGGAATACCGCAGCGCTTTGCTGGGAATGGTGGCCCAGTGCGTGCAGCCGCCGCCGATCTGGCCAAAGCGCTCGACGACCGCCACGGACTTTCCCTGCTTGACGGCTTGCATCGCGGCCCCCTCTCCGCCGGGGCCGGTGCCGATCACGATCACGTCGTATTCGGATAACATGGAGTCGGAAGGAAAAAGGGAGGAACGCGGGGCGATCGATCCCGGGGCTGGTTCGCGGCGGGGACAGCAAGCACGCGGGACGGGCCCCGGGTGCGGCGGCGTTCGTTCGTTACAGGCGGCGTCGAGAGCAGGGGGGATGGATCACAGGCGGCCGCCGCCAATCGGCATGCGGCTGCCGCGTCGACCGGCGATCCGGGCGGAAATTTCGAGGTCGCGCTCGGAGGGCGGCCGCTGCAGTCGGCGGGCCAATTCGTTTGCGGCAGCAAGGTGCATCTGGGCTTGCTCGAGATCGTCCTCGAGCCGGGCCAGGGACTGGTGGGCAGCCAATTGTAGTTCAGGAAAGGCGTTCGACTCGCGGGCCAGGATCTCGGGGGCCATGCGGCGAATGGCCGTTTCGTACTGGGCCGCCACGGCGCGTTGAAAAATTTGCCGGAGCTGCCGTTCGTCCATGGCTTTGAAATCCAATCGCGAGAACCGGGAGAGCCGACCTTGCGC
>JALHPA010000683.1 GCA_022842745.1 Pirellulales bacterium | reverse complement strand
CTACGTTCGCGTCGATCCCGAGAAAATCGTCGGGATCGTGGAAACCGACGAACCGGACGAACTGGGAACGCTCGGTCCCGCGGACCAGACCAGCCGGCAAATCGCCGACCACGTGGTGCATTTCCTCCAGCAGGAATTGGCCAGCGGCCGGCTGCCGGCGGAGTTCTTGCCTCTGCAAAGCGGCGTGGGAAACGTCTCCAACGCCGTCATGCAGGGAATCGGCGAGAACCCGGAAATCCCCAACTTCCTCATGTTCTCCGAAGTCCTGCAATCCGCCCCCTTCGATTTGCTCCGGCGGGGGCGGCTGCTCGGCGCGAGTACCTGTGCGCTGACCTTGTCATCGGCCCAGATGCAGGAACTCGCGGAAGATGCCGACTTCTTCGCCTCGCGACTGATCCTCCGGCCGCAGGAAATATCCAACAACCCCGCGGCGGTGAGGCAGCTCGGAGTGATCGCGATGAACACCGCGCTGGAGGCCGATCTCTACGGCCACGTCAACTCCACCCACGTCTGCGGCTCGACCATGATGAACGGGATTGGCGGCAGCGGCGATTTTGCCCGCAATGCCTACCTCTCCATTTTCGTCTGCCCTTCCGTGGCCAAGCGCGGCCGAATTTCCACGATTGTGCCCATGTGTACCCACATCGATCACAACGAGCACAGCGTGCATGTGATCGTCACCGAGCACGGCCTGGCCGACCTGCGCGGACTCGCCCCAAGAGCGCGGGCACAAAAGATCATCAACAACTGTGCCCACCCCGCGTATCGCGACTATTTGCAACGTTACGTGCGGGACTCGGGCGTAGGCCATATTCGGCACGATTTGGACCGGTGTTTCGAGCTGCACCAGAACCTGCATCGCTATGGCACAATGTTGCCAGATGCGGCGTCCCTACCCATCGCCGAAAACGAACGTGGGGTGCGTGTGACCACGCACCCCACGGCGACCTATTGATTAGCAATCAGCAGATTCCAGCCGCCACAACGCGTATCAACCGTGCGGACCGGCACTTAGCCGGCATTGCATCGCCGGAATGGCCGCGTTACTTGCCGAGGTTGTCCGGATTGATCGTCATTCCGTCTTTGCGATCGCCCAGAGCGTTAAAAATCTCAAGGTCGATATCGTAGGCGATCGGCCGCACCGAGCAATCGGCAAATACTGAGTTCATGGCGATCGCGTGGGCCGAACCGAACTGGAACCCGTACGGGCGCTCGCCCGGGTCGGTGGCCTGGCCTTCGCGGATGTCCGGGCTGGGGAGGAAACCGGTCCACCGCTCGATGTCCGGGTCCCAACCGTCGCTCCAGCCGCTGTCGTCGTGCCAATCCCCGACATCGTACAGGTTCTTATATAGCCGCTTCTCAGCGATCACCATCGTCTTCGACGTGCCGTCGAGAATCTGCTTGAACCGCACCGGCTGGGTGCTCTTGGTCCGCACGATCACGCCGCGATAGTCCTGCCGCTGTGGCGGCTGGCCGAAGATCACACCCTTCCAAAACGATCGCTCGAAATCCGTGTCCAGCTTGCCGCTCTTCAGCCGTTCGGACGGAGTGGCGGTGGCATAGTCCATCGCAGCGCACTCCGCGCATCCAGCCCCCACCAGTCGCTGCGGCTTGCGGCGCGTCGGGCAAACATAAAACGGCACCAACGTTGACCGCACCGCGTTGCGGGCCTTGTCGCGTTCCGATTGAGATTTGCTCTTGGTGTAATTCGTGGCCAAGGCCTTCAATTGGGCCTCTTCGATATACGGCAAAATCTGAAACGCCCAACCCATCCCGTCGCGGAACGATTGGTCGTCGTTGTGCCACGGAATCGTTCCCCCCGTGGGGAATTCCTTCCGAGCGCTGGCATAGTTCTGCATTGCCAGACCTTGCTGCCGCAAATTGTTCTGGCACGATGTACGACGCGAAGCCTCCCGGGCGGATTGGATGGCAGGGAGCAACAGTGCGACCAAAATTCCGATAATGGCGATGACGACCAGCAGCTCCACGAGCGTAAACCCGCGACTGCGTGAACAGAGAGGCTTCACGGGAGCCCTCCTTTCAGAAAAACTGGATAGAAAAAGACCAGGGAACACCGACCGCGAAAAAACGCACGCTGGAAGCCCCTAACCACCACCGCACGTGAAACTTCACTTACCCTTCAGCTTTTGAAACTCCGCCTCGTCCAGTTCCATTACCGTTCCATCCTCGTACGCTCCATACCGCTTCCCATCCACACCGGTCTTCTCATACACCACCAGTCGATGGCTCATGGCGCCCCCTTTTGGAGTGCCGTACTCAATCACATAAGGTTCATTATCGCGGGGAGAAACGAAAATCGCCTCCGTATCGGTGATCACCCACTGCTTCAGCTTCTCTTCCGGCAGCTTCTTGACCCACTGCTTGAACACCACTTCGCCTGGCGGGGGTTGATAATTATGCGACATGATGTAGCCGTTGTACGCATACGCCAACTGCTGCAGATGCGGACGCTCGCTCCGCTTGGTCTGGGTCTCGCCGCAGCCGGTAGAAAACGCGACCAACGCACCAAGCGCGATCAACGACGCTGCCGCGACGACCCCTTGCATGCGAAAATCAAACAGACCGCGAATCGACACGATCATCCCCCGCCGGCAACCGGAAATTGGGCGAACGCCCAAGATTTTTGGACACCCAGATAATTTATCCGCTTAGCCCCGAATAAGCAAGCATTCTAATCCTGCGACAGCGATTCCGCAACTTGGCTTGCGATGTAGGTTTTCGAGTGTTCCAAGTGCTTAAGGGCGTAGCGGATACTGGCGGAGAGAGTTGGGAGGGGCTTGGCGAGCAGGTTCGCCGGGTGAAATGGGGGGATTTTTCGGTCGGAGGCGGTGGAATCCCCAGGCTGACGGGGCAGCCGAGAAACGTCGCTCATCC
>JALHPA010000682.1 GCA_022842745.1 Pirellulales bacterium | reverse complement strand
CGCGCATGGCTGCGAGGTAGCTGTCCAGGCCTTGGCTGACATCGAGCCAGCGTTTTTGGCTTTTGTGGCAGGCGAGCATTTCGGCCTTGCGATCGAGGACGGTGGAGATGTCGACGAAAAGGGTGGGGAGGACGGGCTGGCCGAGCTGGTCGGCGTTGCCGTGGGGCTGGGCGTGGTAGAGGGTCAGGGGGCGATCGATGGCTGGGCGCGGGGGATCGACGGGAAAATTGGGCATGCCGCGGCAGAAGGCGGCGGTGACGGCCAGGCGGCAGGCGTTGGAATGGTCCTCCATGTAATCCTGGGGGGAGTGGGTGAGGAGGATGTCGGGGGCGACGTCGCGGACGATGGAGGCCACGCGGGCGAGGGTGGGGCGATCGTAGAAGATCTCGACGTCGTTCACGAGGCTGTCGTGGAAGGTCGCGCCGAGGAAGGCGGCGGCGGCGCGGGCTTCGTCGCGGCGGATGCGGATCGTGGTATCGGCGTCGGTCTCGTTGGCGCCGCAGGATCCGTTGGCGAGATTGAGATAGTGCAGATCGTAGCCGGCTCGGCCGAGCAGAATGAGCGTGCCGGCCATGACGAACTCGATATCGTCGGGATGGGCGGCGATGGCGAGGGCAGTGGGCATGACGGCGAGGGGGGGCTTTGGGGGCCGCTAGCCGGGCGGGTTTTTATCGAAGCACATGGCGATGGCGGCGGTGCCGAAGAAGCCGGATTCCTTGTAGTGGTCGAACATCGACTTTTCGCTGGAGTAAGCGTTGAAGATCTGGTTGTCGTTGATGGCGGCAGTATCTTCGACACTGAAGTTTTCAAAGGTCATGTATTGTTCGCCCCCATCTTCGGAGGCGACGACGGCGGCCCAGTGGAAATTCCAGGTTTCGAGGTCGTTGGGGAAGCCAAATTGGGTGCGGTGGGTTTTGATCATCGCCTCGGTGACCTCTTCGGGGCGGCATTTCTCTTGTTCGGCGACGTGCTGGCGTTGGCGGTAGGCCAGTTCGGCTTCGGTGGTGGGGTTCTTCACTTCTTTCCAGAGGTCGGAAGCGCCGGGGGAGACGACTGACATGACCTGGCCGGGTTTGGGTTTGCAGTATTGGTTGATTTGGAGGTCTTTGCACATTTCGTCGTAGGCGACGGCGGAATCTTCGACAGGGAAAGCCGTGACGAATGTTTCGAGTTCGCTGTCGGGGAGTTTGCCTTTCATGACCTCGCGGATTTTTGCCTGCGCGGCGGCGCGGCAGCGGGCCAGTTTTTGTTCGGCGGTTTCTTCGGCGGGGCCGGCGGTTTGGGCTTTGGCGAACTCGTCGCTGACGAGGGAGAGGAGGGTGTATTTGTTCCAGGTTTTTTTGGCGTCGGCCAGGACGAGTTTTTCTTCCTCGATGGCCAGGAGGTCGGCTTGCAACTGGGCTTCTTCCTCGTCGGAGAGGAATTTCGGCATTTCGGGATCGTCCGCGGCGACGCGGTTGACGTCGGCGGGGAGAATTTGTTGGAGGGGGACGCCGCGTTGCTCGGCCAGCTCGGCGCGGATGGTGTCCAAGCGGGCCTGGCGGGCGATACCGATTTCCTTGGTGCGATCGTCGCCCAGCTCTTCCTTCTTGGAGGCTTCGCGATCGCCGCGGATCTTGGCGGGATTAAAGAATTGGAGGGCAGTGGAGCAGTAGGCCTCGGAGATGGCGTCGAGGCGGTCGAAGCTGACCTTGAGAGTGGGATGTTTATCGGCGACTTTGGGCATGAAGGCTTTGAGGACGGAGCGGGTGGAGCGTTCGCCGACGCTGCCGGTGTAGCGTTCGGCGTTGGCCATCATTTTTGCTAGCTCGGGTTTGCTCGACATGTCGACCATGCCGCTGACGGCTTTGAGCTGGTTGATTTTCTTGGCGGGCTGGATTTCGTCGGGGGCGAGGGCGGTGGGGGGGACGGAGGGTTTTTCGCAGTCGCGTCCGGAGGTGGGGTCGAACTCGAAACCGACGGAGACGACGGCGTTGCGATGGCAATCGGCGTAGGTGACGCTTTCGCCTCGGGCGCGGCGGTCGGCCAGATCGCGGTCGGGACCGTCGAGGGCAAGGACGAACTCGGCCTTGAGGGTGGACAGGTCCTGGTCGCCGATTTTGACGGCGGACCCGGTGGAGGCGAAGCGAAACTTGCTGCCAGAGGCTTCGAGGGCGCTGTTGGCGGCGGACATTTTTTCGGCGGTCATGGCGACTTGCTTCTTGCCGACGATCGCGGCCTGGCCGTCGCGGGTGAGTTCGGCGGTCTTTGTGCCGCCTTGGCCATCGGGGATCGATTGGGCGTTCCAGGCGCCGGTAGGGGCTTTTTTGGCTTCCTCGTGGACGGCTGCTTCGTTGAGGATCTTGCGTGTGATGGGGACGGCGGCTCTTCGGACCGGGAGCGCGCCTGGGCCCCCGAGTCCGCCTGGGCCGCCGGGGCCACCGGGACGACCTGGGCCGCCGGGGCCGCCGG
This sequence comes from Pirellulales bacterium, assembly GCA_022842745.1. Taxonomy (GTDB): domain Bacteria; phylum Planctomycetota; class Planctomycetia; order Pirellulales; family JALHPA01; genus JALHPA01. The sequence goes on along the minus strand of JALHPA010000682.1, from coordinate 457 downwards.
GGCCGCCGCGGGCGGGCATACCTTGGGGGATTGGCATTCCAGGGCCATCTGGAATGGGGATGGTCGGGTTGGGAGGCAACACCGGGTCGGGGATGACCGGTGGTTGAACGGACGAGGGGACGGGGTCTGGCTTGCGGAGTTCGGCGACGCGGTTGGCGATGACGCCGAGGCGGTCGCGGTAGGCAGGTTCGGCATTGCGTTTACGCATGGCCGCGGCCGTCTGGTCGACATGGACAACGATCTTGTCGAGCAGCGAGAAGCGATGGCGTTCAGGCTGTTTGGCAGCGGCGAGCAGGAGCTTGTCGACGGAGGCCAGGGCGGCGTCGAACTCGGGTACGGTCGCGGAGGGGAGGGGGTCGGTCGGCGCGACGACTTGTTCACGGTAGTTGATGCCGAGAAAGGCAAGCTTCTTTTTCGTGTCGCTGGCGTCGTTGGCGTTCATTGAGTTTTGCTTTGG
>JALHPA010000681.1 GCA_022842745.1 Pirellulales bacterium | reverse complement strand
TCTCAAGCGCATCCTCAACCTCGGCCGCCTAAGACTGCGGGGACCGAACGGCGCACACGACGAATTCCTCCTCGCAGCAACCGCCCAGAACCTTCGGAAGCTGGCAAAGCTGATCCCGGCGCCGGACCTGAAACCAGCCTGACAACAGATCCGGTAGCAAAGGCGGGTGCCACCAATCTCGTGGCGCGATCGACTTCGCTTTACAGTCGGACTTTTTCAACAAAATCTGCCAAAAGCAGACCTCGCGCCAGTTCTGCTTAAGGGGAGCATCTCGAAAGGGCTTTTGGTCGACGCTGCGGGGCCGCACAAGCATGACAGCAGCGCGGCCCCCCTCGGCGCCGCTTCAAGGCGCCGACGGAATCGCCAAAACGACGATGCGTGGGCCCGTGCACCAATAGATGCTAATCACTCGGCCGGCTCGCGTCCGCCCGCATGCGGCGCTCAGACTAACAACGACGTCGTCATGGCTTAAAATGACACCATCCAGCGGATGAACAGCCTTGTAGATGGCTTCCTTCGCCGCAAAGAGAATACGACCAGCCAGATGCCGGCTGGCTGATCCCAGGTCGTCGCCGGCCGTCATAACTAGAGGAAGCGCATCGTCTGGCAGAGGTTCGGCCGGCTCGACGTCAATGCCTAGCGACACATCAGCGGGACCAGGCACAATGGCAGCCACCGCCATTACGCGGTCGTGTGCGAGCGACCCCCGAAAACCAGCGGGCCATATAGGCTGGCCGAAGGGTCCGCGGCCGATGGCAACAGCGGGATGCCCGAATTCAACCATGAGGTCGCGCGCAAGGTGCCGCGCTGCACCGCTGGCGCGTCGTGCCTCCAGGTCGCGCGTCGTCACGGCGCGCTGCTCCTCGGGCAGCAGAAGATTCTCATCGCCGACGCGAATGGTACGGCAGCCGAGGCGGATGCCCGGGGGCGCCATGCTCATCATTGCCGACAGAAGTGAGACTTCAGAGCAATCGCTCGGTGAACGGCCAGTCTTTGCGGTCACGGACGTCGCGCCTGACGGTCGAAGCGTAATCGCGCTATCATCTCGCCGTCCGCGTCCTCGCCCTCGTCCACGAACCCGGCCGATTGATAAAGGCGACGGGCTCCCTCGTTCTCAGGCATGTAGCAAACGAGGACATCGCGCACGTGGCCAAGTGCGCCGATCTCTTCGAGCAGCGCGGAAAGAGCGGCGCGCCCGTAGCCGCGTCCTTGATGGCGGCAGTCGATCATGAAGCGGTAAATCAACGCCTCGCCGTTGCTCATGCTCGCGCTCTACTTCAAGTTCAGCCGAACTTGGAGTGTGCGCAACCTCGACTTGATCCTCCTGATCTTACTGGCGCCGGGGCTGATCTTCGTGCAGCATGGGCAGGAGTTGCAGCGCGACTTGAACGGTTCCGCGCCACACAAACGCGAATTGCCCCGTTCCGATTCATCCGCGCCGCAGGCCATTGCGCCCGAACTGACCCAGCTCATCGCCGCCTACGACGTGCCAGCGGATGGCCCGGCAGAGGGTTTCGACCCGTCGGCTCTTTCAGCGCCAGAGCCGGCGACACCGCCCGTTTCTCTCCCACCCGACGGTGCCGCGTTGCGTGTCGACAGCAGTCCCACGGCAGTCGGCAAGGCGGCCATCTCCGCGGAGAAGCGGCGGGCCATTCAGATGGAATACTTCGGATTCCTCTGGCTGTTTGGCATCGGCGCCCTGATCCTGGTGCGGATGCTGCTCGACCCGATGATGGTCCGCCGCCCCCTTTTAGAGCCGAACTTGTCGCTGGGAGGGCTCACTTTCATTGGCTGCGCTCTGTTCGTATTCCTGATGGCCAACGTGATCTCCGGCAGCCCCGATCCCCAGGACCTCAAGGGGCCGGCAGGCGCTGATAAGTTGCTCGCACGCCAGTCGGGCGACTCGGCCGACGACCTGTCTCGACAAGGGCCAGGTTACCCGTTATTGCATGTCGTGCCGCGCATCGCCACCACGCTTTGGATCGACAATCAAAAGGCCCCCGATCAAAACGAAGTAAACCAACAAGCCAAGCAGGATGAACGCAGGCATACGGCCTATGTCGTGACGGCGAAAACCATGGCCGTTCTCGGGCACCTGGCCATTGTGATCGGTATCGTCTTTATTGGTTACCGCCATTTCGACAATCTCAAAATGGGGATCGGCGCGGCCACCCTTTATCTCATGCTCCCTTACACGGCCGAAATGACGGGTCGGGTGTACCACGTGCTCCCTGCCGCCTTGCTTGTCTGGGCTGTTGCATCGTATCGTCGACCTTGGACCGCAGGCGTGTTCCTGGGGCTAGCAATCGGCGTTTTTTACTATCCGCTTTTCTTACTTCCACTCTGGCTCAGCTTTTATTGGCAACGAGGACTCATGCGGTTCATGGGAGGGGTCGCATTGTCGGTGGCCCTCGTCGTGCTATCGCTCATTTTCACATCGAATAGTCCTGGCATGTTCTTGGATCAACTTCGCCAATTGTTCGGCGTCTGGCTCCCCAAAATGGAACACCTGGAAGGGGTTTGGGGCCTGGGTTGGGATCCTGTCTATCGCCTCCCCGTGCTGGCGGCGTTTTTCGCGTTAGGGGGTAGCTTCGCATTGTGGCCGGCCCAGAAGAATTTGGGGACGTTGCTCGGTTGCTCGGCGGCCGTCATGCTAGCGACCCAGTTCTGGCACGGCTTTGGCGGCGGGCTATTCATGGCCTGGTACTTGCCGCTGGTCCTGCTCACCGTGTTTCGGCCCAACCTCGAAGACCGAGTCGCCCTGACCGTGCTAGGTGAGGGCTGGTTCCCTCGCCGCCTCAAACAAGTCTCCTTGTTCAAACAGGCGGCGTGAGACGTTCGCATTTTGTGCGCCACGCATTCTCTAAGGTCGCCGTCGCCAAATGACCACGCAATCACGACGCGAGAAA
>JALHPA010000680.1 GCA_022842745.1 Pirellulales bacterium | reverse complement strand
GCGAAGCCCGGCGAGAAATTGAGTGGTAAACTGCTCGGCGGTGACGCAGATTGCCACGAGATCGCGGTTCTCGCGCTTAGCGGCGACCGCGATGCCTTGCAGAAGATGGGTCTTGCCCACACCGGTTGGTCCGTGGACGAAGAGAGGATTCATGCACCCTGGGCGCTCCGCCACCATCAGCCCACTGGCGTGGGCGATGCGGTTGCACGATCCCACGACCAGCGTCTCCAGGGTCGCGAATCGGGAGAGAGAACCGGATGAGCTGGATTCTGCGTGGTCTGGCGCCTCGCGACCATTGAGCGAAGCCACGGGACTGCGGGCGACGGCGAGGGCAGGCGCCGGCGGGCGCTGGCGGACCAAAGCCGGCGCGGTCAGAGGCTCGACCGACTGGGGACTAGGCGATCGGGCCAAAGACTCGTCCAAGCGGAACTCGACAACAACGGGGCGGCCCAACAACTGTTCACAGACGATCTCGAGATCCTTGCGAAAATTGGCCCGCAGCCAGTCCTGAAAGAACCGGCTGGGGGCCGTTACCAGCAGCGTGCTATCGCCCAGTGCGAGGCGCACTTGCCTTCCGAACCAAAGCTCGAATCGGTCTTGTCCAACCCTGTCGGCCAATGCGGATAACACCGCCGACACGACTTCCGTATCGTCCATGGTCACTTCCTGACCCCAAAGCGAGCGCGCACATCGAAACCCTGGACCGACCGTCATGATCGGACGCCAATCAAATCGGAAGGAGTCGATGCCGGCAAGAACGCGGCTGGATTCGCAAGCGGTTGCCCGCTTGGAACGTTACTTGTGTCACCCGACTCGCCGATTGTAGCCGTGCTAGCGCGACTGTCAAACCGCGCGGCGCGGCGTCGCTAGCGAGTGATGGAAGCGAGATTTTTTTGTCCTCAAAACCGGCCAGAATTGGGTGCTGTCAAGATGATCGGATGATCCAAAAATTTTTTCCACGCTATGTTTTGGCCGCGTGGAAAACGTGTTTGCGTTTGATGAGGCGAGGCGGTCGAGGAGCGCAATTGGAAATCGCAAACCTTTGCCATCTAACGAGTTCTGCGAAGCGATTGGAATTGTCGCTGGAACGGTTCTTATGCGACCGGGGCAAGGGGGGGCGACTTCTCACGGGTACTTTCAAGGACTTTTAGCCAGGCTTCTTTGCGGTCGAACACCGCGCCGCCCAGCGACAAATAAGCGTTGAGCGCTGGAGCGTTTTCAGCATCGACCGCGAGCACCAGAGCCGTCCCGTCTTCTTGGGCGGCGACGCGCTGGGCGCGACGCGCGATCTCGCGGCCCAGGCCCTGCCCGCGCGCGGCGGGAACGACTCCCATGTAGACCAATTCCCATTGGCGGCTTGCGGTGAACTCCGTGAGGAACAGGCAGCCGACATCCTGTTGCGCCCGACGAACGATAAACCAGAGGTTGCGGCTGGCGGCGCTGCCGAAGGCATACGTGGCCAGCACATCCGGAGTTTCCCGCAGGCCGTTGAGCGCCGGGCAATCGCGAGTTGATTGGTAGGTTGATTCCAGCAGGCCGGCCAACCTGGGCGTGGTTGCCACGGGCGCCGGTTCGAACACGAGGTCGGAAGCCCCATCCCCGTCCGGGAGGCGATCGCCGAAAGAACCGTTCGGTTCTACCGGAAAGACCAGGTAGAGGAGTTCCGCGGCGCGAAAAAAACCCGCGGCGAAAAGGAGCGCGGCCCAGTTCTGTTCGTCTGGAGCGATCAGGGCTTGGACGAGGCGGGACGAAACTGCGGCGGCGTGTTGTAGGGAACCGTTGAGAAGTTTATGGCCACACGACTCGAAATCGATGTCATCCGACAGATCGAATTGCGGGGACCACAGCGTGGTAACGCGTCCCGGGAGGGGTTGGGCCCAAAGAACTCCCACTCGGCGGTTGCCTGCGCTGGCTTGAAGAAGCCCAGCGGCCGCGGCCGGGTTGGCAGCCAGTAATTCCAAGCAGCGATCGACTTGGTTCCGCCGCGAAAGGGGATCCAAGTCCCGCATTAGCAGTTCCAGGGCCGCGCGCCTTTCAGCGGAAGGGACCGGCTCGATGATCGGTGGCTTAATGGCGGATGGCTCCATCGTGCCAACCTATCGCGGCGGCAAGGCCGGCGTCTGCGCCAATTCGAGTGATTATAATGGAGCGGATCCCTCTGCCGGGCGTTTGCAACGGGGCGAAAGGGTTTATCGGCGAAATTTTTTTGTGCCGCGGCGGGGATGCCTGTGAGCAAACAATTCTTTTATTCGCGAGTGTGTCATGAGGATCGATAGCGTAATTGGTCACCCGGCTGTTCGGGGCCTAGTGGGGGCGATCCTCTGCGGGGTCGCGATCCTCGGGTCCAGTTTAGATGCGCAGGAACAGCGCTCGCGAGCGATCGGCGGAACGTCAACTTCAAAGGAGACAGCGCGACAAGATTCTGCGGTGGACGAGCCTGGCTATCTGGGCCTGATCGCGGATGTGCGGGGCGCGTTGGGCCGGGGGGCGCGAATCGTGTCGTTGACGGAGAACAGCCCGGCGGCGACGGCCGGCTTGCGCAAGGGAGATGTCATTCTGGCGATCAACGAGCGGCCAGTCGCTACGTTGGACGACCTGGCGGCGGTGTTGGCGCCTTTACCGCCGGGGGGAAAGGTGGTGTTTGATTTGGAGCGGGAAGGACGCCCGCTGGCGATTCAGGTCACGCTGGGGCGACGGCCGATGGCGACCGCGGAGGCTCCCGGGTTCGGAAAGCTTCCTGAGAGCGCGCCCCTACCGGAAAAGCTCCCGGAACCGGGAGCGCGGCAGCCGTCGCAGGGAGTGGCCGCGGGGAGCGGAGGGCCGGCGCCTGCGGCTGTGGCGCGGGGGCAACTGTTGGGAGTTCGCACCGCGCCGGTGAGCGAAGAAATTCGTCGAAGGCTGGCGCTACCT
>JALHPA010000679.1 GCA_022842745.1 Pirellulales bacterium | reverse complement strand
GCCTGGACCTCACCAATACCGCCGAAATCCGCGTCTTCCAGGCCCAAAAACGTACCTACCTGCTCATGTGGCAGGCGGAAGACCGCGATTTCGACGACCTCAGCGCCGTATTCCGCGCCATGACGGTCAGCTTCCTGCGCGAAAGCCAACTCGCCGTCTCAACTTGATCGAAGTTGATCGAACCGAATGGCTCTCTCGCCACGCGCACAGCCAAGGTCCCCTTTATTGGCCTTGTGGTTGTGGTCGCAGATAGTATGCCACCGATGGAACACGCTTTCGTTGACGCTGTCCCAGTCAACATCTAGGATAAAATAGGTGCTGGGAGAGTCCGCTTCGGCCGATCGGTTGGCACGGTCGGCGCTCTGAACCCGCGCGTCGCGCGCCGCCGATCCCCATCCGCGTCGCGCTGCCGCCAAGTCCCCATCCTTTGTCCGCCCAATGAATCAAAAGGCCCGCCGCATGCCTACCGCATTCCGTTTCAGCCTCACGGGCTTCTTCCTCGCATCGATCCTGGGCGCGCTGGGGAACGCCAATCCATTGCATGCGCAACGGCCAGCCCCCCCCAAGGCCGCTCCCAAACTACCCCCTCCCAAAGCCGTCGAACTCATCACTAAGGACGGCGTCAAGCTTAACCTTGCCTACTACGCCAGCCCGCTCAAGGAAGAGGGGGGGGTCGTCGTCCTCTTGCACATGTTCAAGGGCAGCCAGGTAGACTTCAAATCCCTACCCATCCTGCTGCAACGCGACGGCTACGCAGTCGTGGTTCCCGATCTGCGCGGGCACGGCAAAAGCACTACCGTCGTGCGCGGCGACCGCGAAGGAACCATCGATGCTTCCGCCATGAAACGCGCGGCCGACTTCGAGCCGCTCATTGTGGAAGACATGGAGGCGATCCGCAAATTCCTGATCGAAAAGAACAACAATAAGGAGCTCAACTGCCGCAAAACCTGCCTCGTCGGCGCCGAGATGAGCGCCGTAGTGGCCCTCAATTACGCGATCCTCGATTGGAGCTATCCACCCCTCACCACCGGGCCGCAGGGGCAAGACGTGAAAGCCCTGATCCTCATTACCCCCCCCTGGACGTTTAAGGGCCTGACCATCAAGGCCGCCCTCGACCAAAAAGATATTCTGAGCAATCTCTCGTTTCTGATCATCAATGGCGAAACCGATTCCGCCCATGCCGCGGGGGCCAAGCGGCTGCACCAGTGGCTCGAACGGATCAGCCCCACCCCCGCGAAAGACGCCGCCGAACGGCAGAAGGTCTTCGCCCGCATGCCCAAAACCAGCCTTCAAGGGACCAAGATGCTCGGGGTCGCAGGCGTCAGTATCGAGAAAGACATTCTCCAATTCCTCAAGCTGCGAATCGCGAACCGGACAATCCCCTGGGCCGAGCGCAAGTCCCCCGGCGAATAGCGGCCCGACTGTTGAACGCCCGCCCAGTTTCTCCGCCAGCAATCAACCGAGCAGGTTGCCAGATATTCCTGGCAACCTGCTCGTAATTCGACTGCGGTAAGACAACTTGCCAATCCGTCGCCCCTACCGGCGGCGATCCCGCTCCCGCAGAATCTTCAAGATTTCGTCCAGCTTGCGATTGATATCCTCAATCGCTTCGCGGGGCATTCCCGGTCCGTCCCGGCCCGGTCCCCCCTGTCCCCTTCCACCCTCGCCCCGTCCGGGCCCACCCTGTCCCGGACCACCCTGTCCACCGCGTTCGGGGTTGGGTCCACCCCGTCCCGCTCCGCCGATCGATGGCCGCTCACGGCCGGGGCCATCTGATGGCTGTTTCCGGAACGACGCCGGCCGCGAACGCTCACTGCCCGGGCGTCCTGCCGAGGGGCGATTTCGCTCCGCTCCCCGCTCCGATCGGTCGTCCGCTTCGCCTCGACGGGGTGGCGGCCCCATACGCCCTGGTTCCCGCGGACCGCGGCGATCCCCCTCTTCTCCACGAGGACCTGCGCCCGGCCCCCCACGGCCGGCCGATCCCGGCCCCGGTCCGCGTCCTTCACGGTTGGGACCGGCTCCTGGCCGACCTCTCCCAGGACCGCCAAATTCCCCTCGACGATCGCGGTCGGGACCCTCCGCGGAACGCGGATTTCGCGCTGGGGGGGTCCGTTCAGAATCGCGATCGCGGTCCACCTCGCCCTCCCGGTCGCGACGGGGCCGACCCTCCTGAAACGCCATGCGATCGCGGACGATCCCCCACGCATCGTCAGCCCCCTCACCACGCTCGGTCGTCCCACCAGCACTCCCGCCCCCACTCCCGCCGCCAGCGTCATCGCGGGAGTTCTCAGCAGCCGCTGTTTCAGTTTGTGGCGATGCGTCGCTCGGAGAGAGATCCTGGGCAAGCACGCCGGCGGCCAGCGCCAACGTAAAACCACAAGCCGCCAGGCTCGCCGGCAGGTGGGGCAGATAGATACGCTTCGTCATGGGAATTCTCGCTTAAAGGGGATCCAGTGTGGGGCCAAATAGCGCGCAAAATCGGCGGCGATCCTCACCAGGCATCGTCCCGATGATGAGCTGCTCCCACCGTCTAAAACCCCGCGGCGACAGCCGAGTTCCGCCCCCAACCATCGTTCGAACGCAGCTCAGACGAAAGCGCGCCTGCTGCCGATCCCGTTCCCGCACCCGGCGGCGCCTTGCCCCCCGCCAGGCCGACGATTCCGCTCCCGAACACCCTGCGCAGCACGAAACGAGAGCATCTCCCCCTATCTCGCCTCCAACGCCTCCGCCGCCCCCTTTTGAAATGCCTTTCGCACCTCGCTGGCGTCGCTATTGGGAAAGTTCGATCGCTGCACCATCAGAATGTAGGCCACCCCCTTGTGAGGATCGATCCACGCCTGCGTCCCCCAGGCCCCCCCATGGCCGAACGAACCGGCCGAAAGTTTTTCCGGCACTCCCTCGTGCGTCGACTTCAA
>JALHPA010000678.1 GCA_022842745.1 Pirellulales bacterium | reverse complement strand
TCAGCGTAAAACCGGCTGTTCGGCGCCGCGCTCGATTTCGGCGGCGGATCGCAAGACACTCTTCCGCTACCAGCAATGCGTTTGGATGCTTTTCCATTTCAGACTCCTCCTTTGTCTCGGCCGGGGGCAGGCAACGGCCACGATCCGATGCCGCCTGCGGTGGTTTTGTTGGGTGAACTTTTTGGACTCGTTTTCTTAACGCTTGTTCTCTTCTTCGCCGGCCCCGACCTGTGAGCCGACTCTGGTCAACCTACATCGTTGTGGCCATTTTCAGCACGGGAAGCAACAGGGCAATCACGACGACCAGGATCACGCCTGCCAACACCAAGAGCATCATGGGCTCGAGCAGTCGGACCATCAGATCGAGCTGTCGCCAGGTGCGCCGCTCCAGGCCATCGGCGATTTCGCTTAGCACTGTGTCGAGCGAGTTCGATTCCTCGGCGACGGCGATCATTTCCGTAACGGTGACGGGGAAGTGACCGCTGGCGGCGAGCGGCTTGGCCAGCGACTGACCCGCGGAGATATTCTCCGCCGCTTCGGTGATCGCTTTTCCCAACACGCGGTTTCCGGCGGCGGAGCTGCTGATTTCCAGGGATCGCAAAATCGGCACGCCGTTGTGCAACAGCGTCCCCAGCACGCGGCAAAACCGGGCGACGGCGAGATTCAGGAAAATTTTACCGGCCATCGGGAGCCGAATTTGAATTTTGTCGCGGGCCATCTTGCCGGCCTCGGTCTCAAGCGCGTTTTTCAGGTACCAAATCAGCACGCCGATCGCGACCACGGGGATCCAGCCATAGGATCCCAAAGTCTTGCTGGTTGAAAGCAGCCACTCGGTGACGGCCGGCAATTCTCCCTTTTCGCGAAGCCGGGCGAACAGATCCTCAAACTTGGGGACGAAAAAGACGATCAGCACGATCACCACCAGCGTGCCGGTCGTCCCCAAGAAAAGGGGATACGCCATGGCCCCCAGGGTTTTGCCCTTGAGATCCGCTTGTTGTTCAGTAAACTCGGCGACGCGCAATAGCGCGTCCTCCAAAAAGCCCCCTTCTCCCCCTGCGCGGACCATGCTGACGGCCATTTCGCTGAAGGCCTTGGGGTGGCGGGCCATGGCTTCGGCCAGGGTCGCCCCCTCCTCGACCTGCGAGTAGACCTGGGAGAGGACCTCCGTCAGGCCGGCGTGCGAGGACTGTTGTTTGATGACTTCCAGCGACCGCAACAGGGGGACGCCGCTGCGCAGCAAGCCCGCCATCTGGGCATAGGTCGTCGCCATCAACTGGGCTTTGACCCGCTTTCCTCCGCGGCGGACGGCCGCTTCGGCGGCTGAGGTGTCGATCTTTACGGGGAACAAGGCCCGCTTGCTGAGCGCCGCCAAGACCTCGCGCCGATTGGCGGCGCTCAACACGCCAGTCACCTGGCGGCCGGAATCATCGCGGGCGATGTAAGCAAAATCGGGCATAGCAAACGAAGGAAAAGAAATCACCCCGACGATGGGAATACCCCATTATAACTAACCCACCACGTCTCCCTTGGTAACGCGCAACACTTCGTCGACGGTTGTTTTGCCGGACAAAACCTTGTCCCAACCGTCCTGCCGGAGGGTGCGCATGCCTTGCTCTTGAGCGGCTTGCTTAATGGCCCAAGTTCCCACGCGTTCCTGGGACAATTGGCGGATTTTGTCGGTGGTCACCAGGAGTTCGTAAATTCCCATGCGGCCGAGATAGCCTGCCTGGCGGCAGGCGCGGCAGCCGACGGCCTTGAAAATCGGCTTTTGGCTGTCGGCATAGATTTCGTGCGGGAAGTCTCTGGGGAGATCTTCGCGGGTCGGTTGGAAGGGCTGTTTGCACTGTTCGCAGAGGGTCCGCACCAGGCGCTGGGCCATGACCGCTTCGACGGTGCTGGCGACAAGGAATGGCTCGACCCCCATGTCGATCATACGGGTGTAAGCGCCGGCCGAGTCGTTGGTGTGTAGGGTGCTGAAGACGAGATGCCCGGTCAGCGAGGCTTGGATCGCGTTTTCGGCGGTTTCCAGATCGCGAATTTCCCCCACCAGGACGATATCGGGGTCGTGCCGGAGGATGCTCCGCAAGGAGGCGGCGAAGGTCAGGCCGATCTTGTGGTGGACCTGAATCTGGTTGATTCCGTCCAATTGGTATTCGACTGGGTCCTCGGTGGTGATGATCTTGGTGGTGTCGTCGCGGATTTCGACCAGGGCGCTATAGAGAGTGGTCGTTTTTCCCGAGCCGGTGGGACCCGTAACCAGGATGATCCCGTGCGGGAGGCGGATCAGTTCCTGGAAGGTGGAGTACAGTTTCGACTCCATGCCCAGTTTTCTGAGCGAGAACTGCATCCGTCCCTTGTCGAGAAGACGCATCACGATCCCTTCGCCGTGGATCATGGGGATGACCGAGACGCGGACGTCGACCTCGCGGCCGGCGACTTTGAGCTGAATGCGGCCGTCCTGCGGGAGCCGCTTCTCGGCGATGTTCAACCGGGCCATGATCTTCAAGCGGCTGATGATCGCCGATTGGAACCGGGAAATCTCCGGCGGCATGGGCTGCGGGTGCAAGATGCCGTCGATGCGGTAGCGGATCGAGAGGCCCGATTGCTGCGACTCGATGTGAACGTCGCTGGCCCGAGACTCGATCGCCTCCAAAAGGATTTCGTTGACCAGACGGACGACCGACGCCTCTTGCGCCATTTCCGATAGCTCGGAGCCATCGGTCTCGATCTCGTCGAGTAACTGGACGCGGTCGTCGTTGGCCAACAGCCCCTCGACCGTTTCGCTCCCCACGCCGAAGCGGGCCTTGATCTGCTTGACGATTTCGGTGCGGCTGGCCAGCAGCGGAATCACCGACAGACCGGTGGCGGCGCTCAGCTCGTCGAGCGGGTAGAGATCAAAGGGGTCGCTGGTGGCGA
>JALHPA010000677.1 GCA_022842745.1 Pirellulales bacterium | reverse complement strand
CAATTTCCCGGTTTGAGTTTTCGGGCCTCGACGTCGGTCCGGCCTCCCAATCGGCCGTCGTTTGGTCAAACCGACCGTGTCGCGGCCAACGTCGTCTCAGGCGGCTTATGTACGATCGGAATCGATCAAGTCCCAGCACCCACTACCAATGCCGATCGAAGCGGTTGCCCAGTAACATTCCGACCCAGCCTCACGCTTGCTTAAAGTGGGCCTCCGCCGGTCTCTGGTTGCCTGGACCCGCATTCACACGTCTTGAGACAGCAGTATTCGAGGGATTCCGATGACGCCAGCGGACTTGATCCAACTGTACAAGGCCTGGAAGGACGTTAAGGGTTCGATCAAGAAGGTCACCGGGTCCGGGTCGTACAAGATTCTGCAACTTTCGGCGCAGGTCGACGACCTGGTGAAGAAGTACGCTGCTTGGAAGCGGGCGCCGGTAGCGACAGAAAAGGCCCTGGCGGAAATCAGGCAAGGGGTCCGGTCGGTCAAGGACTCGCTGTTTCAACTAGCAAACAAGGTCCCGAGTTTGCCGAAGTTTGGGAAGCGGGTGGCAGTGGACCTGGCTGCGAACCTGTTGGAAGCGGCCAACACCGCCAAAATGGCGCAGGACGAGCTGATGAGAATTGCCATGGAGCAGTTCACGGACGCCTTGCCAGCCGACGAAATCGACAACTGGCCTGCGCGGCGAGGAAGGCTGTTGGAAGGGGCCAAGGCATTTTCCCGGCAGGCGGTGGCGCTGCGGCAAGCGGCGCGGGCGCTCGAAAAAGAGATCGAGGGAGCCCGCAACGAGCAGGACGGGCTGCGTGAAGTCAAGGATTTCGTTCCCCGCGATGAATTGGACGAATTGGACGGTGTCTACCAGGATTGGGTGAAAGTTGAGCAGGAACGCCGAGACGATCAGCGTCGCATAAGTCAGTGGGCGGCGGCGTTTGAGAAAGCGGCGGAGAATTCGATCCGCCTGGTGGAAGCAGGGGATCTTACGCACCGGCTGCGTCAGCAGAAGAAGTGACCTGGGAGATTTCAATCCGCCCCGTCACGGCACATTGAGAGAATCGGCGCTAGATACAAGGGCCGAGACGCCTCCTCTCGGGTTGATCGCCGCGAAGACGGGCGCCCGCTGGGCGGGTTTTGACAAACGCAGGGCGCCCCGATAGGTTGCAAGGGTCTCGGGGTGGGAAAAAACGTGTTTGTCACTGAAACTGCTTAGTTGGAAAAGGGATCTAGCATGCGTAAAGTAGCGATTTGGACAATGCTGTTGGCGATCGTCGCCGCCGCGCCAGGGGTTCTCTTGGCCGCGGAGTCCAAGGAGGGGAGTGTTCTGTCGGGCGAAATGAAGGGGCTGGACGGCAAACCGGTCGACCTTTCGAAATTCAATGGCAAAGTGGTGTTGATCGTCAACACGGCCAGCTATTGCGGAAATACACCGCAGTACGAGGGCCTGGAGAATCTGCATAAGAAATATGCGGATCGGGGACTGGCTGTGCTCGGTTTTCCCGCCAATGAGTTTGGCAAACAGGAGCCAGGCTCGGACAAAGAAATCGCCGAATTTTGCACCAAGAAATACTCGGTGAGCTTTCCCATGTTCTCTAAAATCGTGGTGAAGGGCGAGGGACAAGCTCTTCTCTACAAGGCATTGACCGACAAGAAAAGCTCCAAGTACGGCGGCGACGTCACTTGGAACTTCGAGAAATTCTTGATCGGCCGGGACGGCAAGGTGGCGGCGCGATTCAAGCCCCGCACGCCGCCCGAATCGGACGAAGTGGTCAAAGCGATCGAAGCGGAACTGCAGAAGAAGGAAGAGAAGGCAGACTAACCCTCTCGCCGCTCGTGGTCAGAAAAAACACGCGGGACGGTCGGGCAAGACGCCGCCGTCCCGCGATTTTTTTCCCGTGCGTACTTCGACCGTGCGTACTTCGACCGTGCGTACTTCGACCGCTTCTCGGCCGAGGCGGTTATTCCCCGCCGCGGGGTTGTTCCAGCTCGGAAATCTTGTCGAGCCGGCGGGCATGGCGGCCCCCTTCGAATTCGGTGTTGAGCCAGATGGCAACCATCCGGTCGATCAGCTTTTCCCCCAGCATGTCGGCGGAGAGGCAAAGCACATTCAGGTCGTTGTGCCGCCGGCTCATCTCGGCCGTCAGGTCGTCGTGGCAGGGGGCCGCGCGGACACCGGAAAATTTGTTGGCGGCGATTGCCATGCCAATGCCCGTGCCGCAGATCAGGATGCCTCGTTCGAAGGTACCGTCGCTGACCTGGCTACCGACGCGCGCCGCCACGTCTGGATAGTCGACGCTGGTCGATCCATTCGTTCCTTCGTCGATCACTTCGTGTCCCAGCCGGCGCACAAGCTCGATTACTTTTTGCTTGACCCCGAATCCACGATGGTCACTGCCAACGATGATCCGCATGACACAGTCCTCGGGCCGGATAGGGCCCTCTCTTAAGTCGGTTTTCGTGAGGAATGGATCGCAAAGCCGTCAGATGCTCGATCGACCCATTCCTTGTCTATAGTTCCAAACGCTCGATCCGCGGCTCAATTTCAGCCCTGAGTTGCGCGGCGCATTGCTCATAACTCTCCAACGGACCGCCGATCGGATCCGCAATATCGCGCGCATCCGCGCACAACAACTCGCACCGGCTGGCCGCATCGGGCCATTGCTGGACGATCGCGTTGCGGTGCGAGCGGGTCATGGCCCAGATCAGATCGGCATGTCGAATCAATTGCGCCGACACCGGCTGGCTTTCGTGTGGGTCCAAGTCGATCCCCATCGAGCGCATCACCTCGACCGCTTCGCGGGTGGGCCGACCGCCCAAGGTCGCTGATATTCCCGCCGACATCACGATCACGCCGTGATCCTCCAAACGCTCGGGCGCACACCCCAGCCGCCGGGCGAGGGCATGCCGGCAAATGGCTTCCGCC
>JALHPA010000676.1 GCA_022842745.1 Pirellulales bacterium | reverse complement strand
CCAGGCGAAGGATTTGGCGCCTTTGCCAACGACGCATTGCACCGGGACGGTGAGGACGTTTTTCTTTTCGTCGATGAGGATCGTGGCTTCGGCGGTCATGCCGGGTTTCAGACCGTCGGGCTGGCCGTCGATTTTGACGTAGGTGGCGTATTCCTTGGCGCCGCCGCCGAACCACTGGGAGGCTTCCGGCTGGCTGGCAACTTGGGTGACGGTACCTTGCAGTTCGCGGTCTTGGATTTTGACCCGGGCCCGCTGTCCAGGGCGGAGTTCCTCGATTTTGGATTCGTGGACGAGGACCTTGACCTGCATGTGGGAGAGGTCGGGGAGGCGAAGGACCGCCTGGTACTGGCGGACAGCGGCGCCGAGTTCGATTTTGGGGGTCTGCTGACCGCCGCGGCCTCCGCCGGTGTCGTTGGCGTAGACGACCATGCCGTCCTGCGGGGCGACGAGCTTGCATTTTTTGAGATTGCCCTCAAGGCGGCGGAGCTTGGCCGATTCGAGATCGTAGGCGGCGATCTCGGACTTCATTTTGGCTTCGGCGGTGTCGCGCTTGCTTTCCAGGTCCTTCTGGGTTTTGACTTTGGTGAAGTCCTCGAGGACTTTTTTAGCGGTGAGTTGTTTTTCGAGATCCAGGCGGGCTTTCTTGACCGCGTAGACGTTCGATTCATGCTGCTGCGGGGTGGTGTAGCCCTTGCGGACCATTTCCTCCGAGTGTCGGGAAATGTTCTCGGAGCTGGTGAGGTTCTGGCGGGCGATCGTGATGTCGGCTTCGATGGTTTGCAGCGACTGGAGGTAGGTTCCCTCGACGTATTCCTGGACGGAGATTTTGGCGGCCTCGTAGTCGTTCTTGGCGGAGATCATGGTGGCTTCCGCCTTGCCGACCGCGTTTTTCTGGAGGTTCAAATTCTCTTCGATGAGGGAGGAGTCGAGCAGCGCTAGTTGGTCTCCCTTTTTGACGAGGCTGCCATCGGGGACGATTTCGAGGATGGTGGTTCCGCCTTCGACCTCGCATTTCAGCTCGACGTTGCTGGCGCTTTCTAGATTGCCGTCTTCGGTCACGGTGACGAGGAAGGTGGAACGCTGAACGGGGCTGACGACGTAGGCGCTTTCCAGGCCCTGGCTTGAGGAGCTGAAGTAGCGGCTGGCGGCGGCGGCGACGCCGACCAGGCCGACTAGGGCGATCAACATGGACCAAAGGCCGGACTTGCGGCGGCGGACGATGGGCTTGGCTGGACTTAAGCCCTCGTCCGAATGATCGACGCGGCGGCTAGTGGTGTGGCCGGCAGCAACGGGCGCTTCCAGTGTGCTCATGTGCGTGTGTTTCCTTGTGAGGCGCGGCACCGCGCCGGGATATCTCGCAAAAAGTAAACCGCGGGCCAGGCCCACGTCGCGCCTTTGCTCGGTTCCAATCGTTTCCGGTCGAGGGTCCTTGGGACCGCCGGCGTCTCTCTCTTGGGGTCTCTGGGAGCAGGGACAGGACCCCGCACCATTATCCTAGGGGCAGCATGCGGCGGCAACCAGAGACAACACCGAAGCGCCTGAGGATTGCGACCGAGGCCCCCCTAATGCGCTTGCCTGGGCCAACCTGGCGGCTGCCTGGGGAGAGCGCGGATCCACGAAAGCGGGCGTAATTCTCCGTGCGGTGGGTTTGGCGAAGCCTTAACGGTACTTACGGCGACTCGCGCGGCAGGGTTTCCGCAGCCGGACCAAGCGGTTCGCTACAGGTGGTTCGCTCTGCGCGACGCATCGATTCGGATCAAGGCGCAGTTTGAGCCGGGTCGACTCCAAATCATATAACCCCTTCCCCAGGCAGAGAGTTCCGAGCGGGGGGGTCAAATAAACCTGGCGGCGCAAGCAAGAAAAACTGGTACGAGGCTCCTATGTTCGAATTGCCGCGGTTGGAATTGCCGCGTCGGGGTTGGCTGCCGCTGGCGATTTTCGCCGCGCTGGGGGCCGTTTTGCCCGCTTGCAGCACGACCAAGTACCGGCTGGCGGCGGACCGCGAGGTGTACGGCCTGGTGGCCGAGAAATCGAACGACCCGCGGTGGGCGCTGCCGGGGTACAACCTGAACACCAATCCGCGAGCACGGTACTTCGATCCTTTCAACCCCGATCGGGAACCGATGCCGCAGGACGACCCGGCATCGCACCAGTTCATGGAATACGTCGACGGGATGCGCGGATGGAAGAAATGGCTGGACAACGGGGTGAACCTGGACCTTGAAAATCCGACCTGGCGGCAGCGATTGGGGCAATACGTGACGTTTACGGTCGCGGGGGCGGTGCGACTGGACTTGGATACGGCGGTGGAGCTGGCTTACCTGCACTCGCCAAACTGGCGGCAGCAGTTGGAGACGATCTATCTCTCCGCCTTGGACGTAAGCACGGAGCGGTTCCGGTTTGACGTGCAGTTCTACGGGGGGACCGGCACCGACTACCTGCACAACGGCAAGCAGAGCCGCGGGGCGCAAGTGGTGGGGCCGGGGATCACGGCGGACCGCAACACGCTGGTGGTCGGCAACGACTATCAGATGCAGCGGCGGTTTGCCACCAACGCGCAATTGCTGGTCAACTTCGCCAACTCATTCGTCTGGCAATTCTCCGGGCAGGACAGCAGCGCGGCGATGTCGCTGTTGAGCTTGAACCTCGTGCAGCCGCTGTTGCGGGCTGGGGGGAGAGTGGTGGCGCTTGAGCAACTTACGATCGCCGAGCGGGCTCTATTGGCCAACCTGCGGGCGTTGCACCAGTACCAGCAGGGCTTCTACACCAATATCGTGATGGGGGACCAGGGGGCGGTATCTCCGCAGCGGCGCGGCGGGTTCTTCGGCGGCACCGGGTTGACCGGGTTCACCGGACAAGGATCGGGGGGGTTCGGCGGCGTGGGACAGGCGACCAACTTTGGCGGATTCGGGGGGAATGCCG
>JALHPA010000675.1 GCA_022842745.1 Pirellulales bacterium | reverse complement strand
ACCAGCATCATGGAAAACAAAAAGAAAACCTTCGAGGCCGCCCAGCAAGATCAAATCAACCTGCTGCTCAAAACGCTCATCGGCCCCAGCCCTACAAAAACCGCCCCAGCAAAAACCGGCCCCGCGCAAGCTGGCCCAACAGCCAAGGACCAATAGTTCAATAAGCCAAAGCTCTTTGACCGCTCAATGCTCAAATTCAGACCCATCAGCCGGTACGCGTTAGCGTCCGGTTCAAACCCAGACCACCCCCCCCTGGCTGATCGATTGAACCCGTCCTCTTAACGGTCACAAAGCGCTATCGCCAACCGCGATTCCCGTTTTCGCGCCCAGAGCGGCGCCAGATCCCCTCCCCATTCCCTGAGTCGCCAGGGCGGCGATAACGCCGCCCCGGCGCTCAGTCCTTTAGATGCCTGCGCGAAGCGCTTGCCAGGGCGATTGACCCAGTAATCGCGTCCGGCAAGCTCATGGCTTCCACCCAGGAGGGAGGGGTGCGTCCTGCTTCCCGCAAAGCGGCACGCAAGCGCTGGCATCTAACTTCTGGTCCACACAATCCCAACATTCTGTCCGCAGGGCCTGATTTCGCCTCGAAATGTCTCAGTGAACGGTTCTCTTCGCCCCTACCCCGCTCGCAATCGTCGAAAACTCTCCGTCAGCGCTCCCAGCGATTTCGCCCGATCGTGCAACAACTGCCGCGCCACCTCGCGATCGTCGAACCAGTACCGCTGCCGGCCCACAAGCTGGCTTGCTTCGTGCCCCTTCCCCGCGATCAACACGCAATCTCCCGGCTCCGCATGAGCGAGTGCCCATCCAATCGCCTTCGCCCGATCGTGCATCACCACCACCTGCTCCAGCGACTCAAAGCCCCGTAAAATGTCCGCCGCGATCCGGCTCGGCTCGTCTTCTCCCGGGTCGTCGTCGGTGACGATCGCCAAATCGGCGATCGCTTCCACTGCCTGACCCATCAACGGACGGATGCCGCGGTCGCGGCTCCCTTTCGCGCCGAATACGCAGATCAGCCGCCCATCCACCACTTCCCGCAGCGTTTCCAGCGCGCCGCACAACCCGTCGGCCGAGTCCGCCGAATCCACGAACACGTGAAACGGCTGTCCGCAATCCAGTCGCTCCATCCGTCCCGCGATCCACTCGATCCGCTCGATCCCTCGCACCGCCGTCGCCGCGTCGATTCCTTCCAACAATCCCACCGCGGCTGCGATCAAAGCGCACGTCGCGTGCAAATCTCCCACCGTCCGCGTCCGCAACGGCAACGCGTCGCACCCGGCCGATACCAACAACGTCTGTTCGCTCGCCGTCCGTTCCACGATCCCCGCGGTCACGTCCGCGTTCGAGAGCAGCCCCACGCACAGCGCCGGGCCGTTCATTTTCTCCAAATAACCGGCACAAATCGGGTCATCCAGGTTCAGCACCGCCGCCCCCCCCGGCCGCAAATGCCGGAAGATCCGCGATTTCACTTCGCGGTAGCTCTGCGACGAGTTATGCACCTCCAGATGCTTCGGCCGCACGTTGGTCACACACGCCACGTCCACTTCCACCCCGGACAACAGCGACCGCGCCAGATCCTGGCTCGACACTTCGATCACCGCGTGCGTGCAGCCATTCGCCGCCATCCGCGCCAGCCATGCCGCCAGCGATGCCGGTTGCAGCGAGAATTCCCCCGCCGGCGTCGCGATCTCCCCGTCAAACGCCCCAAACGAGTCGATCCAGCCCACGTTCCGCCCGCCCGCCTCCAGTACGCTCGTCGTCAGGCACACAGCGCTAGTTTTCCCGCTGGTCCCCGTCACCGCGATCACTTTCAGCCGCTCGCTCGGCCGCCCCGCCAGCGCCTGGCAAATTTGCCCCTGCGCCGCCCGGCTGTCCGGCACAACGCACACCGGCACTCCCGGCGCCGCCACGTACCGTTCCACCAGCAACGCCGACGCCCCGCGAAACACCGCCTCGTCCACGAACTCGTGCCCGTCGCACTCGTGCCCCACCAGCGCCACGAACAAATCCCCTGGCTGCACCCCGCGGGAATCGCTGGCGCAAGACGTCACTTCAATGTCGTCGCTATGGTAGATGGCCGCCTCAGGCAGCAGCCGCCGCAAGCTCACGCGCACCGCTGGTACAGAATCATCCATGATGCAAGGCCTCCTTGCCCTGCTCATTGACGTTACGGCCAACCCCGCCGCAGGCATCCCAAATCGATCCCACGGCCACGCGCCCCACATCCATCGCGCGACGGATTCTGGGCCAATTCCCAAACCGTGTCAAGCCAGGTTTTCAAACGCTTTAGCCGCAATGCCCCCAAGCCCCCAAGCCGCCCCTGGATGTGCCGTCTGAGGTCGGGCCGAATCGATCCCTTTCGGCGGCGTCCATCCGAAACGGACATCCCCTCATACCGCAGCGGAGGCCGAAAAACTAGAATCGGGTTTCGCCTCGACTTTCAAAAGAAGGAATCCCGACCATGACCGCCCTGTTGCTGGATGGCCAGGCCCTGGCCCGGCAAATTCAAGACGAATTGGCCATCGAGGTGGCCGAATTCATCGAAAACAACGGGGTCGTCCCCTCCCTGGCGGCCGTCCTGGTTGGGGACCATCCCGCCAGCGAAGTCTACGTCCGCAACAAACGCCTCGCCTGCGAGCGGGTCGGAATCGAAAGCCAGTTACATCGCCTCCCCGCGGATGCGAACGCCGAGGACCTCTTGGCGCTCATCGGCCGGCTCAACAAGGACAAACACGAGGCGCCGGTGCATGGCATCCTGGTCCAGTTGCCCCTCCCCCGGCACATCGACTCCGCCCGCATCCTGCACGCCGTCAGCCCCTTAAAGGACGTCGATGCCTTCCATCCCGAGAACGTCGGCCTGATTGTCCAGGGCCGCCCGCGCTTCCTCCCTTGCACGCCCCACGGCATCCAGCAATTGCTTGCG
>JALHPA010000674.1 GCA_022842745.1 Pirellulales bacterium | reverse complement strand
CGAAGGCTTTCTCAGGCGGACGCTGGATTATGCCTCGTTTGTGCCGACCTCGGTATGGCACGCGGGCTTCGAACCCAAGCCCGACATCGTAATCGGAAGCTCGCCGCAGTTGTTCGTGGCGCTTGCGGGCGTGTTGTATGGCATGATCCACCGCGTGCCCCATGTCTTTGAACTGCGCGATCTGTGGCCGGCATCCGTATTGGCGACCTCGTCGTTGAAGCCGGGGCGACTTTACCGACTTCTCGAGCGGCTGGAATTGTTCCTCTATCGCCGCAGCCGACGGATTTTGTCGTTTACGCAGTCGTTTAAGAAGGATCTCGTTGCGCGAGGGATTCCTGGGGAGAAGATCGACGTGGTAATCAATGGCGCCAGCCTCGATCTGTTCTCGCCGCAGGCCGTTCGCGATTCCGAAATCGAGCGCGAGCTAGGTCTGGCCGGGCGATTTGTCGTCGGCTATCTCGGCACGCATGGGCTGGCGCATGGGCTGGAAAATGTGGTGCATGCGGCGGAATTGCTGCGCGAGGAGCCGATCACGTTTTTGTTCGTGGGGAGCGGAGCGGCTAGGGAGGGGCTAGTCGCGCTGGCACAGGAGCGCGGGTTGGACAATGTGGTCTTCGTGCCGCGACAGCCAAAGGAGCGGTTGCAGCGGTATTGGAGCGTGTGTGATGCGTCGCTGATCCACCTTAAGGATGATCCGGTGTTTGCGTCGGTGATTCCGTCGAAGATTTTTGAGTCGATGGCGGTCGGATTGCCGATCTTGTACGTCGGACCGGACGGGGAGGGGGACAAGATCGTACTGGAACACGAGGCGGGATTGGTGATTCCGCCGGCGGCGCCGAGGGCTCTAGCGGACGCCGTGATTCGGCTGCGGGCGGATCGGGAACTGCGGATGCGGCTGGCGGAAAATAGCCGCCGCGCGGCGCCATTGTTTTCGCGGGAGCGGCAAGCGGAGCGGACGCTGGAGGTTTTGCAGCGGGCGATCGATTCCGGCCGACAAGGCCGCTCCGCACCATCGGCCGATTCCGGCCGACGGTCTTGACTAGCCTGACCGCCTACCACCCAAAGTGGGGGTGTCGGCTAGTTCCACCACCACTGCTTTGGCTTGCGGGCAGCGACAGCTTTGCCACGGGCTGCGCTGACTTCGGCGGAATCGGTGGCGGTCTGGATCATTTCCCAGGGCTGGACGAGAACGCCGCCGGAGGCGGAGATGACCCAGTTCTTGCCTTTCTTGACCGCGGTCGCTTTGCTGTCGACCTGCTTGGGCGCCAGGAAGCGGTCGGTCGGGCATTTCTTGGCATCGTACAGGAACGGGGTGCGGCAGTCGGCGCGCTCGGCGAGGTGTTCTTTCTGGATCAGGGCCGCGACGACGGCGAGATCGATGCAGTTTTGGAGTTCGGCAAAGACCGGTTCCTTGGCCGCGAGTTCGGCATATTTGGCGGTCATGTTGTCGGCCCATTTTTGAGCGATGGGGCTGGCCTTGGCTGTCTCGGCACGGCGACCGTCGACGGCGAACGTGTCTTCGGCGGTGAGGCATTTCACGCCGACGCCGCGCAGTTCCCAAGCGAGACCCTCGGGGTCTTTGTGCAGGGCATCGTAGTTGGGCGAGAGCCACCAGCGGGGGAACATGGCGCTATTGGCGGACACCATATCCATGTAGCTGGGGAGGCCGCGGATCGGGGGTTCGTCCATTTTCATGGCCAGGCGCTTCATGCGGTAGTCGGCGGCGACCAGGACGCGGGCAAAGCGGCTTTCATCGGGGACGCCGGTCACGGTGATCGACTGGGGACCGAGGGCCTGTTCGTAGTCTTTGAGGACGCCTGGGGTGAAGCGGGTTTGCTGGGCGATGCTGGCCTGCAGCCGAGCGACGCCTTCGGGGGTGGGGTCGATCGAGCAACTGATGCCGCCATTGCGGGCGGAGTCGGCCGAGCGGAGTGCGACGAGTAGATCGTCGAGCCGCAGCACCGGGCATCCGCTGTTTACGCCGACGACATTGCCCAAGGCGTCGACTTTCCAAGGTTCAGCCGGGCCGGCGAGGACGATGTCTTTGTTGTCGGGATCGACGAAGATGTAGCGAATACGCTGCAATCCGGCGAGGAATCGGAGGTCGTCGGTGAGGGGTTCTTTGTTTTCGGCGATGCGGGAGAGGGCTTCGTCGAGGGCGCGGAGGGAGACCATTCGCAAGGGGGCGGCGGTCGACAATTCGGCGGGGAGTTGTTCGAGCGATTTGCGGCGGAGTTCGGCGAGTTCTTTGCGTCCTTGGGGATCGACGTTGGAGAGGACGCCGTCGACGTTGATGGCGACGCCGCCGACCTGGCGATTGATGAAGGCGTTGGCGTTATTGAAGCCGTTGATGCCGCCGCCGTTCAGGCCGCCGCCGCCGCCGTTTTGGCCGCCGCCGAATTGTGCCTGGGCTGAGGCGGAGAGCGCAAGCAGCAGGGCGAGGGCGGAAGCGGCAGCGAGGGGGGAGCGACTCATAGGATTCTCCTGAATGCGGCGTGGGCCGCGGGGCGAGTTCCGGCGCCAACACGGGCGAAGTAGGGGCGTAGTGTATGGGGTTCCGGCGGCGGAGCAGAGCGGGGCCGCGGAATATTTGCGATTCTCATGATAATCGGCAGCAATTGGGAAGGCAAGAATTTGGATTTTCGAGCCGATATGGCGGGAGCTGTGGGAATGGCGTGGGGCGACGGGGTTTTTCCGGGGATGGGAAAGAGGACTTACGGCGAGGGCAAGGGGTGGGGGAGTGGGTTGCGCGGGACAAAACGGGGGAAAATCGGTTGTGCGCGTTTTTTTTCGCGGTGAAATCGTAGTTTGGCGCAAGGGGTTGGGGTGTAAGGGAGTTGCGGAAGGGTCGGGGTTGTTCGAGGTACAGAATGTGCGCATTTTGGAGGGCAACAACGCGCGATGACCTGTTTGCGCGGTGGGGTGGTGCTTCGGGTG
>JALHPA010000673.1 GCA_022842745.1 Pirellulales bacterium | reverse complement strand
TGCCGGAAGCGGAGTGCGGCCGGTCTGAGCCAGGAAGATGTCGTCCAGGGAGAGCGGTCTCTGTTCGAGGACTTCCGCGCCGACCGCCGAAGCAGCCAGCATCAAGGCGTCGAGTTGGCCATGGGCTGCCGCGGTCCACTCGCGCCCCTGGCCTTCCCAGCTCAGAAAGCCGTTCAATACCGGCGGCTGTTCGCGCGGATCATCGAATCGAAGCGCAAGCCGGTAATGGGTTTGTTTGATGTCGTCGAGCTCGCCAGTGAACAGGATGCGGCCGTTGTCGAGCATTGCGATGCGGTCAGAGATCCTTTCCACCTCGTCAAGCAAGTGGGATGAAAACAGCACCGTGCGTCCTTCGTCCGCGATCGTGCGCACGATCGCGCCCAGGATGTCGCGGCGAACAATGGGGTCGAGCCCGCTGGAAGGCTCGTCCAGCAACAGCACTTCCGGCCGATACGCCAAAGCGGCCAACAGGCCGGCCCGCGCCTTCTGTCCTTTCGAGAGTGTCTTGATTTTCGCGCGGGGATCGAGGTTGAATTGGCGTCGCAGGTCTTGGGCAAAGTCCTCGTCCCAGGTCGGGTAAAACGCCCGCAGATAGCGCATCAATTCCTCGACGCGCATCCAGCCGGGCAGGTCCCCTTCTTCGGAAAGGTAGCCGACTCTTGACAGCGCTTCGACAGGTTGGACAACGGGATCGAGACCCAGAACGCGCACGACGCCCAATTGCGGCCGGAGCAGGCCCAGCAAGTGCCGGATGAGCGTGGTTTTGCCGGCGCCGTTGGCCCCCACAAGTCCAAAGACGACGCCTCGGGGAATCGAGAGCGTCACATCATCAAGGGCCATTTTGGTCCCGAAACGTCGCGTCACGCCGCGAAGCTCGATGACGGACGGGGAGGCGCTGTATTCAGTGGAAATCACGACAGTCTCTCCTTTCTCGCGCTGGGGGGCTGCATTCGCTCGTCCCGCTCACGAATCAGCTCGATCAACTCGTCGGCGTCGATGTTCATCTGCCTGGCTTCGGCCAACAGTGCGTCGATCCGCTCGCTCACGATTTTGAGCCTTTCACGGCGAGCCAAACGCGAAACGCTGTCCGAAACGTAGGTCCCTGTCGTTCGGCGCTTGGTGACAATCCCCGCCAGCTCCAGCTCCCGATACGCCCGCGCGACGGTGTTGGGGTTGATGAGCAGTTGCTCCGCGAGCACTCGAATCGGCGGTAGCTCCTCGCCCGGCGTCAGCCGACCCGACGCAGCCAGATACTTGACCTGATTGACGATCTGCAAATAGATGGGAACGCCATCGTGCGAGGAGATGTGCAGATGCATGGCCGGGCGTGTCCGAGGCGATATTGTATTAGGTCAATAGTACAATCGCGGGCGGCGGCGGTCAAGCCGTGGCTCTCGCCACTCAACGACAATGTTTTGCCCGCAAAGAGAGCGAAAGAGCGGCATTCGACCTGGCGACCCACTCGGCAGGCGGAGCCGACATGTTCCTCCCATCTGTCGGTCGACGTCCGTGACCTTCGCCGATCCACTGTACCCCGGGCAACTTGGTTAACGCCGATCCGCGAAACGCCGTCGGCCGGGCGTACAAAGTCGGCGATTGGAGAACCACGCTCACCGGAATAGCGAGCGGAACCTCGGCCCGACAGCTTCGCGTTCCCGGGCAGTCCAAGGGGCCTCGCCTCACAATCCGGGGCGTTCCCCCATGCAGCTTCACCTTGACCGCTTTCAAGTTGTTTGTCTTCGTCAAAAGGGGATAAGCGCCCCCTTTCCATCCAGTTCGGCAATCAGATCGTGCCCCAGGAACGGAGTACCCAGCTTCCGCCGTTCGACCTCCTGCCGCAGCAGAGACAAGAAAATGCCGCTCCCCTCGACAACGCTTGCACGCACGATCGCGTTCATGCTTTGTGCGTCAGCGGTCGCTGGAAGCCTGCCCACCCACTCCAGGCTGCGCCGGAGGTCGAGCGTCTGACGAACGCCGCAGGACGGCGAACCGTCCACCCCCACAATCCCGACCACGGTGCAGCCGGACGACTGGTAGTCGGCGATCTGATTCGCCACTTGGCGGGACATCCTCCGGTACACGCGGCGGGTGTACCACAGCAACAGCGGAAGCAAGACATTCCTCAGCCGATAACGCAGCCGGCCCTCGCAGCCCATAAACCACAGCAAGCGCCGTTTGAGCACGCCCCCCCAGGCATGCTCCTCGGGACACGGCATCTGCACGATTCCCAACCCCCGGTCGAGGCATGCGTCGACATACTCCCGAATCGCCCCGCATCGGCAGGCGCCGCCGAGGTATCGCGTGTTTTCGTTGAGCAGGCAATGCGAGAGAAACACGACCCTCCGGCTTCGCTGATCCTGCAACTGCCGAGTCCAAAGTTCGACGTTTGCCATTACTCCGCCCCCTTCCTAGAACGAAGGAAACCAAGCCACCGCACAAGCGCGAAAACCCCGGCCGGTTCCGCCCCACCAGGCCCAAACTCTCCGCCCAAGCAAGTCCCCATTCTACGCCGCAAAGGACGCGCCGCGCCACCCTGAAGCCTAACCATCGCGGCTCTTATCGCCCCCCTCCAACGCCCGCCACGGCTTCATTTACGGCCGGGGGGGAGGTAAACTCCGCTCTGCGTTTTGACGTTTGCGGCAGCGCTCGGCGCTCGTCTGGCAGAGAACGCTCGGCTGGCACAGAACGCCCGGCTGGCACAGGACGCTCGGCTAGCAGAGATCGCCCGACTGGCAGCGAACAATCGGGCGATACGGAAGTGCACAAAAACCCGGGTGCAATCAACCCGGCGTTTGGCCGCTTTCGGCTCGCCGCGTAGCTCGCCACACTCAGCAGGGATCGCAGCTTCTCATGTTCGAACAAGCCTTCAAAAATATCGACGACGTTCTCTGGAAAGAGGCCGGTTGCACGACGGAACTGGACTACACCGAACAGGCCTCCT
>JALHPA010000672.1:872-2943 GCA_022842745.1 Pirellulales bacterium | reverse complement strand
GACGGCGGGCGTGCCGCCGACGTTGTGCAGATCCTCCTGGACGTAGCGGCCGCTCGGTTTGAGATCGGCGAGGAAGGGAATGCGGCGGCTGACGGCTTGGAAATCGTCGAGCGTGAGGGGAACCTCAACCGCGCGGGCCATGGCTATCAGATGCAGAACCGCATTGGTCGAGCCGCCCAGGGCCATGATTAGAACGATTGCGTTCTCGAACGCCCGGCGGGTCATGATGTCGCGCGGTTTGAGATCCAGCTCGAGCAGATTGCGGATGGCGGCGCCCGCGCGGAAGCATTCTTCGAGCTTGCCGGGGTCTTCGGCCGGCGTCGAAGAGCTATAAGGGAGGGACATGCCGAGGGCTTCGATGGCGGAGGCCATCGTGTTGGCCGTGTACATGCCGCCGCAGGCGCCCGCGCCAGGGCAACTATGGCGGACGATGTCGCGGCGGGTGGGCTCGTCGATTTTTCCGGCGATGAATTCGCCGTAACACTGAAACGCGGAGACGATATCCAGCGCTTCCCCCTGGGCGTGGCCCCTGCCGGCGCGGTCGAGATGGCCGGGCTTGATCGTGCCGCCGTAGACCATGAGGGAGGGGCGGTTGAGGCGGCCCATCGCGATCAGGCAGCCAGGCATGTTCTTGTCGCAGCCGGGGAGCGAAATGTTGGCGTCGTACCACTGGGCGTGCATCACCGTTTCGATCGAGTCGGCGATCAAGTCGCGGGATTGAAGGGAGTAGCTCATCCCCTCGGTCCCCATCGAGATCCCATCGCTGACGCCGATGGTGTTGAAGCGGAGGCCGACCAGCCCGGCGGCGGCAACCCCCTCCTTCACGCGCAGGGCGAGGTCGTTTAAGTGCATGTTGCACGTGTTCCCCTCGTACCAAACGCTGGAGATGCCGACCTGCGCCTTCTGCATGTCTTCGTCGGACATGCCCGTGCCATACAACATGGCCTGGGAAGCGCCTTGAGACTTCGGCTGCGTGATGCGGGCACTGTATTTATTAAGCGGGGCAGGCATGGAACCTCCGAAAAAACGTGCAAAAAACAACGCACCTATGGTATCTGCTGGAGTAAGACGGAACCAGACGGGGCGCAGGAAGGACCAGGCGCACAGGGAAGAGGTTCGCGGGCGGGGATGGGCGGTTTTGTTGCGGGGACTCCGCCGGACGCCTTGATTCAAGCGGCTGTTGTCCACGCCCAGTTTGAGATTATCCATCCATTCAAGGACGGGAACGGTCGAATCGGACGCTTGTTGATTCCTTTGTATCTTCAGCAGAAGCGGGTACTTGCTAGTCCGACTTTTTACTTGAGCGAGTACTTGGAACAACACCGGAATAGTTACTACGCGCGCTTACTGGGAATCTCCCAGCAGGGAGAGTGGAATGCCTGGATCGAGTTTTTTCTGACAGCCACGATCGAGCAAGCCAAGCGGAATACCGAAAAGGTGCGACAAACTCTGGCGTTGTATGAGCAGATGAAAGCGGAGATATCCGCCGCGACCCATTCCCAGCACGCGATCCGCTTGCTGGATGCTCTATTCGACCGGCCGATTTTCCGGACCAGTGATATGATAAAGCGAACGGAACTGCCCAAGCAGACCCTGATGCCCCTGCTGAGAAAGCTCAAGGACGCCGGGACGTTGACCACGATTCGAGAGGCGAGCGGGCGCAAACCGGCCATTCTGGCGTTTCCACGGCTGCTAACCATCGCGGAAGGAAAGCTGGTGCTGGAATGAAGAGTTTTGCGTCAAGCGAATTGGACACAACGCAGGTTGTGTCCGGTATTTTGTTTCAAGCGGGACACAAGTTTGGTAGGGGCTAATCGACAAGACACGACTGTAAACTTTTATGTGGCAATGGCTTACAACGCTGAGATCGGTTTGGCAACCATGAAAAGTACCGATCCGACGGGACAAAGTCGATTGCCGGGGGCGGTCGCAGAGGGGGAGGCAGCGAGAAAGAGCGTGGGTGGCGTGGCGGGAGTTGATTGGAGTGGGGACGTGGGCGCGGCTACGATGGGATAGGGTAAGAACGTTCAGGCTAGGGCAGGCGGTATTATGATCTGGCGACTTGTAATGC
>JALHPA010000672.1:0-862 GCA_022842745.1 Pirellulales bacterium | reverse complement strand
CTTCGTCGGACGGAAGATACGGTCCGTGAAGGAAGGGAGAAGGATCGTCACGAACTATGCGCAACGTGGTGATGCCGATTCCGAGTTTCAGGTCTCTTTGTGGTACGCGTTTGGGCTGATGGGCCTTAAGGTCGACCACGTCGAAGAGGTGCGCTGGCTGCGACGCGCGATACGGCATGGAAGTATGGGGGCGGCATTCAACCTGGGGGTTCTTTACCAAGACGGAGCCGGGGTTCCTCGCAATTTCAAGCAGGCCGTTCGGTGGTATCAGTTCGCGGCGGATGGGAACGAGGTATGTGCAATGTTCAATTTGGGGTACTGCTACGATGTTGGAATCGGAGTTCGAATCAACAAGCCGCTTGCGTTGCAGTGGTACGAGGCGGCTGCCAAAAAGGGGGACACCGACGCTCAAATGAATTTGGCATTGGCCTTAGTTACCGGGGACGGAGTGCCGACCGATTATCGGGCAGCGTTACGGTGGTTTCGCAAGGCGGCCCGGGCCGGATCGGCTCAAGCGCTTTACGATTTGGGCGTGTGCTATGAAAACGGCGAAGGGGTAAAGCCCAATCTGAAACGGGCAATCGAGTATTACCGGCGAGGCGCGCGGCGGGGGGATGCCTGGTGCGAGTGGGCACTGGCGGAGGCGTATGCCAAGGGCCGGGGAGTGCGACAAAACCGGCGGCTCGCAAAAATATATGCGCGGCGCGCGGCGCGGCAGGGAAAGGATCGCGAGCGGCCGTTGCCGCCAGTGGGCGAATGAGCCTCTTGCGTGAGTGAACCACTATGCCCGGTGCCACTGCTGGCTTGTCCAGCAGCGGCTCTTTGAGGGCGAGTTGTGCTGCCGGAAACCGGATTCCTGCCC
>JALHPA010000671.1 GCA_022842745.1 Pirellulales bacterium | reverse complement strand
GCTCCGGACCCGGATCCTCGATCACAGCGGCGTCCGCGTGCTCCTCCTCATGCTTCTCTCCCCCCTCCGAGTGCAGCTTGCTCAACGTCGCGGTCAACAGGATCTCCCGCGGGGGGCTGGATACCGAATCGACCGTCAGCAACGCCAATAGCAAGATCGCCACGATGTGGAAAATCATGCTCACCAGCCATGCCGGTAAATGCCGCAGCCAACCCCTTGACGCTGCCGCGAATCGCGCCGCCGTCCGCCCCGCCAAAGGCGACGCGGGCTTCGTTTGGGCGGCGCGCGTGGCCGGCGGCGTCGCGAGTGCCATCCGCGTGGGCGGTCGTTTTTCGCTTTGGGGCGCAGCGACCGGGCCGGGAGACCTTGCTACTCGATCGGTCGATCGGTCCGGCGGATTGGAAGCTGGAATGGACGTCTTGTCACCCGGCGACCGGCGCATCGGGGGAGTGGAACGTGCAATTTCCGCGGTGGGCGCCTTCTCGCGCGCTCCGGTCCGCGCATGCTGGTGCGGGGCTTTGCTGGCAGGTCGCGGCGCCTGGCGCGGCACAGGGCGCTGGGCGAGCGCGGCCACTCGCGGCGGCGGCAAAACACTCCTCCGCGGGGGGCAAGGCGCCGGTGCGGCGAGTAGCTTGTTGGCCGCGCGCTCTTGTTCCTCGGTCAACTCGACGCTGTTTCCGCATAACCAACAATCGGCCATCGACAGCCACAGCCGAATCGACATCGGCCCCTGGCAGCGGGGGCAACGACAAGCCAGTACGTCGCCATCCAACCAGAAAGCGCCAAGTTTGGCATCCGCCGGCTCAAGATCAATCTTCGCGGACGGGGTTGCGGCAGAAATCTCTTGAGCCAAGACGCGATCCTTGCCGCCTCGTGCGGCGCTGACCCGATCGTCAGGTTCGCGATCAGAATGGACCACACTCATGATATGCCTCGGCAAGTCGGTCGCGCCCGGCGAAACGGACTCTGCTGTCCCTGCGGAGAAAGTTCCCCAAACATGCTGGCAGTTACAGTTTACCAAGCCGGTCCCAAAGATCGCAATTCGGCTCGAACGTTTGCCTGCGCAATTTCGCTGCTGGCACGCTGTCCGGCGTCAAAGTCCTCTCAATTGCCAAGGCCGCGCAGACCCACACCCGCCGCGGACAGACGCCCCGTTTACTTTCATTCGCCGAGAAATACCCGAGATTTTTGCGGAATGCCCCTGCCGGTTCGCAATATTTCTTCCGCTTCGGGATCAAACCTCAAATCCAGGCGTCTATAATTAGCGGAAGTCGGCATCGGTCGCGGAACAAACCTCTCAATCCTTGTTGTCATGGCTTCTGGAACCGCCGGTACATCCCTACCCAGCTCTCCCTTGGCCCCGCCAGATCGCTCAAACCTGGCTGAGCGAGAGCGTTTCATTGAACGCCAACTGCGCAAGACCCGGTCCCAGTTGCGGGGGGTCGAGCTGACCAGCCGCTTCATGCTCTTGGGCGCGGCGGCCTTGGCTTACTTCCTGGCGGTCGCCGTCGTCGACCACTGGCTAGTGCCTGGCGGATTGAGCATCTGGGGACGGCTGGCTTGTCTGGCCGTGTTCCTGTTGGCGGCGGCGGGGTACGCCACGCGCCAGTTGGCGCCGGTCCTCCTGCATCGCGTCAATCCCGTTTATGCGGCCCATACCATCGAACGCAGCAAGCCGTCGCTCAAAAACAGTCTGGTGAACTTTCTCCTGTTGCGGTCCCACCGCGCAGGCGTGCCCGATGTGGTCTACCAGGCGGTCGAGGAACAGGCGGCGGCGAATTTGACACGCACCCCCATCGATCATGCGGTCGATCGCTCCGGCGTGATACATATGGGTTACGTGCTGGTGGCCCTATTGTCGCTGTTCGCCCTGTACTACGTCTTTTCTCCCAAAAGCCCCCTGGAGACCGTCGCGCGGGTGGTTTTGCCTTGGGCAGATATCAATCCCCCGACCCGGGTTTCGATCCACGAGGTTCGCCCGGGGTCCGACGCGGTTTTCCGCGGCGAACCGGTCACAATATCGGCCGAAGTCCGCCGTTTGGGCAGCGACGAACCGGCAACGCTGATTTACTCCACCGCGGATCGACAAATTGCCGAGCGACCGGTCCGGATGTACCTCCCCAAGGACTCGATCCGGCATGAGGTGGTGCTGCCCGAAGAGGATTCCGCGGCCGCCAGCCTTGCCGCCGGAGGAATGCAGCAGGATATCGAGTACCGCATCGAAGCGGGGGACGCGGTCAGCCCGACCTACAAGTTGTCCGTCATCCAAGCGCCAAACATCGTGGTCGAGCGGGTGGAATACGCTTACCCCAAGTACACGGGCGAACCTCCGCGCTCGGTTGCCGGCGCCGGCGACCTCCGGGCGCTGGACGGAACCGTGGTCACGATCCACGCCTTGGCCAACCAGCCGATTCGCACCGCCTACGTCGAGTTCGACGGCGACGGCCGCAGCCGCAAACCGATGACGACCAACGGTCAAGACGCCCGGGTTTCGTTCCCGCTAACGCTCAAGGCGGACCGCAGCGGTCCAGCGCATTCGAGCTACGCGATTCGCTTCGTCAACGAACACGGCAAGGAAAACCTCGAGCCGATCCGGCACAAGATCGAGGTGTTTCCAGATCGCGCGCCCGAAATCGCCTTTTCTCAACCGGCCAACAGCGAGATCGAAGTACCGCTGGACGGATCGGCGGCGTTGGCGGTGGAAGCTCGGGATCTGGACTACGGACTGAGCCAGGTGCGCATCTCCGCGAACGTCCGCAACCAGCCCCTCTTCGAGCGGACCCCGCTGCACACCGCGGATGAAAAAGGGCGCCAAGGTCGATTTACCGCCACGGAGCAGTTTCGGCCGGCGCGGCTGAAGGTCGGACAGGAGCCGCTGCGCGAGGGAGATGTGGTCGAGTACTGGGCTGAAGCGACCGACAACCGGACCCCGGATGCCAACGTAT
>JALHPA010000670.1:675-2950 GCA_022842745.1 Pirellulales bacterium | reverse complement strand
AAAGATGGCGAGCGTGGAACCGACGGTAAGGGCCGAACATATCCAGGGGCTGTTGGGAGCCCGTAGATCGCTGGAAATTGCTAGGACGACCGCAATGGATGCGATAAATGTTAGCAGTGTAGCCAGTCCGAAGTTCATCCGCAGGGAGGTAAGACCTCGCGCGGCGCCGATGAGTACCAGCGTCGAGAGGGCTAGATTGCCCGCGAGGCGTATGGGAAAGACCCGGCTGGGTTCGCCGTCCAAATCGAGCAAGCCGTCGTCGGAATAAAACACCCAGGGCCAGCCGTAGTGTTTTACTATCAAAAACAGGCCGGGAAAGCCGGCGTGACCGGGAGGGAATTTGCGGTGGATGAGGTCTGGCTCGACCGGGAACTGGGCGGCGACGAGCGCCGCGGCGATCCAGGCCAGAATGAGCCAGAGGAAGTGTGGAAAGAGTGTTCGCATGGTTGAGGGTGCGTGCCATCGGTGGCGGATGTTTTTGTCCAACTAGGGTCAATTGTGGGGATACTGGCTGGGGTGGACTGGGGATGAGGGTGAATTATTTTCCCAAACCGTTACCCCCTGCGTAAACGTTTACGAAACTCATCTTCAAGCCAAAATTCGCCCCCGCCGCTGGTGAGCGAGTATGACAGGAATTCAGAAAAACTATTGGCGATCACTTCCAAATATGCCGGATCGGGAAATGTCTCGTGGAAGCAGTCAATGATTGGACATTGGCTCGATGCGCCGCTTTCGGCGGTGCATTGCTTCAGGTCGATCGCCAAGTAATTCCCATCCCGCACATCGCAGAAGGCAACAAAGCCCTCTGTCCCCTCGGGCCGGCAATCCTCGCCGAGTATCACTACGGATGGGTGACACAACTTGGAGAGGGGCATTATCCGATACGGGGAGTCGATCTTGTCAAACAGCCGCGCGCCGTTCGCGAAGCGATAGAAGTCGCGCAGGTCACTTGGAAGTGCGGCGTTGAGGCGGAGTTCGCAGGCCTGCAATAACTCCTCCGACGCCCCCGGCTCAGGAAAGTGGGCGGCGGCGATCACATCCAGCAATGGCTGCAAGCGTTCCACAAATCACCTTTGCAAGTCCAAGTTCGGTCAAAATCTATTGCTGTTGCCGGCCGACAACGGCGCGACGGACTTACGTGGGCGGTTCCCGAACAATCAGCACGGAGACCATTGCCGTTACGGCTATCAGCGTAAGGCTGAATAGTATCGCGATCCCTGGCGTTGTGGATGCCTCAACGATACCGAACGTAATGCAATACACAAGGAGCGCACAAACGGCGACCGTGACCATGATGCTGGATAATGGAAACGTCCACGCGCCTCGAAGCAGTCGGGAATAGAGCAATATGGTTATTAGAGACGCTGGGATGGATACGAATGGAAACACCAGGAGACCTGGAAGGAACAGCGCACGGAAGCTATAGGTCTCCGGTTGGCCAAACAGATGTGCGAGGAGAATGCCAAGATGCCATTCGAGGGCTACGCGGTCGGCGCTATGGTGCGCGATTCCCAGCACAAGGATGCCTGCGACTGTGGCGATGAGGACGGGAACCAACCGAGAAGATCGCATGTTGTGTGCCGATCAACTGGGACGTCGAGGAAACGGTGTGTGGCGGGACTGCGATTCCGTCGGACGTGTCGAGTCCACTGGGGTACGGCAGACGCTGCGGGTGTGGGCTTGTTGTGGCGGTAAACGACGGGGCTATTGAATGGTGGACTCCGACTGCCCCGGCGTTTAAGGAGGATTGTGGAGTGAAGGGGCCGGTGATTGTCATGGTTCGACCGTGTGACTGCGTATGAATTGCAACAACTCTTCTTCCGTCGGCGGCGAGTCCCGGTTGTTGTGGTCGAGCGCCTGATAGCGGAAAACGGCTTCCCACTGGTTTTCCGGGGGCGCGGGTGGCTGCCAGACGGGAGTGGCGCCCACGTCATCGGCCGGCCGGGCCGGGCGATTCTCGCCGGCATAGAGCGATAGTCCCTTTTGCTTGCGCAGCAGTGACTTCAGGCCGGTGTCGCTGATTAGCGTTCCTTGCACGTAGAGCTCATGCAAATGCGGAATAGAAAGAAACACGTCGATGCTCGTGTCGTCGATGGAACAGTCGCCGAGATGTAGCTCTTCAAGCGAGGGATGGCCCGCCAGAGCGCGAACGCCGACGTTCGTGATAAACGGCCCCGGCGGAGTCGGTATGGCCAATACGACATACGAACCCCCTTGCTCTGGCGGAGGATATATCCGATAGGCGTAAAGATGCCGTAGGGTTTTGATCGAGGCG
>JALHPA010000670.1:0-665 GCA_022842745.1 Pirellulales bacterium | reverse complement strand
CTGGCGTCGGTCACGTGAGTACACGAAATGTCTAGAGACTCCAGCGGAAGCCCTTGAATCAGTTTCAAGCCCGCGTCGTCAATATTGGTGTGATGGAGGTCCAGAGACTTCAAATGCCGAAAATGCCGCAGGGAGAGCAAATCAGACGCGGAGGGGTTGGCATTGACCCATGGAACGGCATCGAATGGACCGGGAAAATGAACGAATGCAACGGCCTCAACGTGATTGGAAAAATTGAACCAGAACGTCTCCCAGGTCAAAGGGTACTCCGAGGCGGGTTCGTAACCGTTCTGGAAACGGACGTAAGCGCCGCAGGCGACCAATCGGGCGACCGCCTGTTGCCGCTGGATCGTTTTCTGGATGGTAGGTAGCGCAATGCCAATTGCCAGGACCAAGAGCAAGAGGGTGCGGAGAGAGAAGCGAAATCGCACGGGTGTAAATCGCAATCGGAGGCTCATTCTCCTTTTCCCTGTTGATTGCATTTCATCTTCATTGAGTCCAGTGTTTCTTGCAATTCGCGGTGAAAGTGCCTCTGAGAAGCCTTGATCGCTCGTTCTTGCAACGCGATGGCGCGAGGGCAGTCACCGGTGGCAAGGTAAATCTTGGCAGCCACTTCGAGCACGGCAAAATGGTCACGGTCCGAGAGCTTCATGGCATGCTCGATT
>JALHPA010000669.1 GCA_022842745.1 Pirellulales bacterium | reverse complement strand
CCGTCCCACTGGGCGAGTACTTGCAGCTTTGCACTCTTGAAACCAACCGACTCGACGGTCGGTCGAACGACGATCGCGGGCGCTTCGCCGTCAGCGATCCGGGCCTCGAAACCGTCGGGCGGCTCGACGATGCTCAAGCGGCACCGCACGCCGTCCGCGTGCTCGATCGCTATCCGCTTCACATCGGCCTCGGCGTCCGATTGCGCCAGAATGCCGAAACTCGCCACGGACGGCACGCTGCGCACGTCCGGCTCGATCTGCCAGGTGACGGGAATCTCCACAACCGGCTTCAAGCTACTCGTCGTGTGTACGGTCAATTTCCGCACGATCGAGTTATTCGCGCCGTCCGCCGACGCGTGTTCGGACAGGACGGTCAACTCCACGTCGTAAGCCTTGAGACCTTCGGCCGCCGATTCGGTCAATTGGTAGTCCACCGGCTCGCCGTACGCGTCGATCGATTCGATCGTGAAGCGATCGTCGACCGTCTCGCTCAGCCGGACGGAGGCCTTGAGCGGCGACTGGTCGCTCAGCCGCCGCAAGCCGAATGCCAGTGACTCCGGCCGCACCTTGAGCCCGGCCGGTTCCCAGGCATAGACGTCCAGCCGAATGAAACCAAGCGTTCCACCTGTGCCCGCGGCCGTAAACTCCGCCAGCGCGTTTTGGTGGATCGGCCGCCCCGCCGTGCCGCCGGTCAGGCTGAGCCGCACCACCTGCGATTTCCCGGCGGCCAGCTCGACCGGATACACGGGATCGACCGCCACGCAACCGCAGGATAAGTGCATCTTTTTCAGCACCACCGGCGCGGCCGACTCGTTCATAATGACGAACTTCGCCTCTCGTTTCTCTCCCGGGAGCGCCGGTCCGACGCTGGCCCAAAGGCGGTCCGCGCGAAGCCGCGCGCCGTTGAGGTCCACCGCCCAAGCTGTTGCCGCACCCGTGCCCGAGATTACCTGGCGCCAACTTTTCGCCAAAAGCTCGCTCGCCGGCACGCAAGCGGCCGTTCCATCGGGCAGCGACAGCAAGAACAGCGATTCTCCGCGATATTCAAAGCGATCGAGGATCGCGGCCGTACCGTCGTCACCGCTGAGGATCGTCGGGAAGGCGAGGGACTTTCGCAGGACGATCTCCGAAGAGAAGTCGCTACGAGTCAGTTCCACTGGAGCGCGCTTCGCAGCGTCAAAAAACTCGCTCTGGCGAGCGGAAAAGTCCAGAAACCGATCCGTCGAGCCGCCGTTCGCGAGGAGTTTCGTTCCAGCGGGCGTCGGCGGGGCGACGCCGAACAAGCGACACGCCCAAACAACGACGTCCGTCTCGGCTACGGCGGGGCGAGACGACGCAACCCGCGAAGGACTCACGACACTTTGTGCTGGCTGACGCGAAGAATAAACCCAAAGCGAAGCAGCCGCGACCGCGCCGATGGCGGCGACCCACAGCAACGGCTCAAGTCTCGCGACTCGCCACCACATAGGTTGCTCCCGCTTCGACCATTAGAAAAAGCAACATGGTCGATGCCGCCGCCAACAGAAGAACAGAACAGCCGGAATCAGGCTTGTCAAGCTTTGAAGAATATAATTTGATAGATGAGCGGCGATTTGCGGATGAGTATAGCAAGATAGGGGGGTGTTCGATGCGCAGAGTAAGCGAACCCTCTGGGCCATGGCCTGTACCTCTGCGTTCGAAGTGTTCGCCACAGGGCATGACGCTGATCGAACTCCTGGTCGTCATTACGATCATCGGAGTGTTGATCGCACTCTTGCTCCCCGCGATCCAGAACAGCCGGGAAAGCGCCCGTAAGACCCAGTGTCAAAACCATTTGCGGCAGGTTGCGCTGGCGATTGAAAATCACCACTCGGCACTCGGTCGTTTTCCCGCGGGAGCGTTTGAGGCGCCCGAGGGTATTGGACCGGACAGCAAGTCCTGGAGCTTTCTCGCCGCGATTCTGCCTAGAATTGAACGCAACGATCTCTATCGCGCCGGCAACGTGCCCAACTCAATGTTGAACGAAAGTGGAATCGCCGATTCTCAGATTTCGCTTTACCTGTGCCCGACGGATGGGACTTCGGCTAGCGGATCGAAAAGCGATGCGGGAAACCTGGACGGATTCCCGGTCGGCCAGACGAACTACAAAGCCGTGATGGGCGCCAATTGGGGCGCGGATAGTTCTCAAAAACTTGACGACATCGGGACGGAGTGGCGAAATCCTAGCCGTTCTGGTTCCTATGACGGCCTTGACGACGGCGACGGGCCGATGTTTCGTTCCGACGTGAAGAAGCCACGGAGCCACGCCCATATTCAGGACGGGAGCAGCACAACGTTCTTGCTGGGCGAGGTGCTTCCGGAGGAAGACGCCTGGACTTGTTGGCCGTATTCAAACGGCGTCTACGCGACGTGCGCCATTCCGCCCAATCACGCCACTGATAATCCTCGCTGGTGGCCGAACACGCAGAGCTTCCGCAGCCAGCACCCCGGTGGTCTCTATTTCGCATTCTGCGACGGCTCCGTGCGGTTCATCAATGACCAAATTCACTTGAAGACATATCGGGCGCTGGCGACGATTCGTGGTGGCGAGCCCATCGATGATTCCGCGATGCCGGATCCGCAATAAGAAAGACGTGGCAACGCGTGCGTCGCGCCATCCCAGCGGGTGTTGCCGCAATTATGTGCGGAGCGCCTCCAGGGCCTGCAAGCGAGCGCGGACCTCGTCGTCGCTGGGAATCTCCCCGCGCTCTTGGCGGCTAGTATACACCAGCGCGAATTCCTCCAACGCCTCGCGGGCGTCGACTTGACCGGTCGGGCTCAGCCGATCCACGAACAGCCGGCCGTCCAGATGATCGGTCTCGTGCTGGACGATCCGCCCGAACAGGCCGTCGAGTTCCCGCGTCACCTCCTCCCCCTGCAGGTTGAACGCCGAAATCGTCACACGCTCCGGCCGCTCCACGTGCGCATACAGC
>JALHPA010000668.1 GCA_022842745.1 Pirellulales bacterium | reverse complement strand
GATGACGACCTGGCCCCCGGCTTCCACTTTGCGCTTGAGGTTTTCCAAGTCGGCCTGGGGACTGGTGGCTTCCTGGTGCGTTTCGGGATAACCGGCAACGGCGATGCCGAGGGTGGGGAACTCCTCGCGGATGAGCGAGACGAGTTCGCAGGCGTAGCGCAGTCCTCCGTCGACCGAGGTGAATTTCAATTCTCCCTGCGGGGGATCGCCACGGAGGGCGACGATGTTGGTGACGCCGCGGCGGAGGGCTTCCGCCAGGTACGTGCGCAGATCGTCGACGGTAGCATTGACGCAGGTGAGGTGGGAAGCGACCGGGCAGCCGTGGCGGTTGCGGACCTGTTCGACGATTTCCAGGGTTTTGCCGCGGGTGGAGCCGCCTGCGCCGTAGGTACAAGTGACGTAGCTGGGGGAGAAACGCATCAGCTCCGCGAGATTGCGGAAGAGGGCTTCTTCTCCGGCGGGAGTTTTGGGGGGGAAGAGTTCAAAGGATAGGCCGAACTTTCCTGCACCGTACGCTTCGACAACCTGCATGGTACGCTCGCTGATCCAGACGGGGATGGCGTCTTATTTTACGACGAAGGGGGGAGAACGCGGAGGGGCCGGCGCGGTGTTCGGGGAAACAGGGCGGGTGGGCCGTCACCAGGCGGGGGGTTCCTGAGAGAGCGGTTCCAGGGGCGCCCGTTCGTCCTGGGTGAGGCGATGGAGGGCGATGATGAGGTCGCGGTCGCAATCGCGCTGGGTTTGGCCGCGGCGGGCCATCATGCGGGCTTGGGCGGCGACGAGGACTTCGGGGGGGATGGCGGTGACCTGGCCCAGGGAGGGGGCGAAGTTGACGAAGCTGGGGACGTGGCCGGTGATAAAGCCGTAGAGCATGCTGCCGACGCCGATGGTCTTGCCGGTGAAGATGCTGGTATTGATCGCGGATTTGGCGTAGTCGCCGAAAAAGCAGCCGAGAAGCTGCATTCCGGTCGAGACGCGGCGGGGGCCGAATTGGACGTTGACCGTGCCGTAAGTGTTTTTGAGGTTGCTGTTGGAGGTGCCTGCGCCGAGGTTGACCCAGCTTCCGACGTAGCTATGTCCGAGGAATCCGTGGTGCTGCTTGTTGGAGAAGGACTCGAAGATAGCGCAATCGACCTCGCCCCCCACCTTGCAAAAGGGTCCGATCGAGGCGGCGTTGCGAAGCGAGGCGTGTTCGTTGACGCGGGCGGAGGGGCCGATCCAGAGGGGGCCGTGGAGGCTCGAAAACGGGCCGACATGGCTTTGAGCTTCCAGGACGATGGGTCCGTTTCGCGTGTCAAAGACGACGAAGTTGGAGAGGGCCACACCCTCTGCCGCGAAGACGCCGTCGGCGAGCTGGCGCAGGTCGGCGGACTGGATACGGCGGGAGAGGTGCTCCTGGATCAGGGTTGGGTGGCGGCGGAGCAGATCGTGAGGGAAATCGAACAGGTCCAGTTTGAGGTCCTCGCGCACGGGCAGGTGCGCCGCCGCGGCGACCGGATCGGCCGGGAGTTCGGACGAGGGAGCCGAGCCGGTGGACGCGCCGTGCGTCAGCCAGGCGGCAGCGACGGAGTGACCGGCCAGGATGCTGGCGCTGGTATGGTGGGCGATAAGCTGGCGGAGTGCGGCAAGGTTGTCCTGGGAGGGGACCAGGCGAGCATTGACCACCAGGGTGGGAACGTTGGCCGCTAGGGGAGCGACGGCGTTGGGATGGTCTTGGGCGAGGAGGGGCTGGAGGTGCGGGCGGACGCGGCAGGAGAGGGGACCGAACCCCGCGGTCTGGAGGAGGTCCAGGAGCCTGGTCGCGCCGCAGGAAACAGAAAACGCCGGTCGGGCGAGCGCTAGGGGGCGCAGTTGATCGACCGCGTCGTCTTCGAACAGCAGGACCTGCATGGCATCGATCAAAGGAATGTGCGGAATAAACCGCTCAACTCTACGCTACTTCGATCGACGCGGAGCGGCAAATTCAGAGTTGTGGGATCGCGATCCGTTCACCCCCTCGCATGGCGGAGTCGTGCGCGCAGATGCCGACCATGGTCCAGTTGGCGCTGGCAGCGGCGTCTGGCATGGCTGGCTGGCGACCGAGGCAAGCTTGCAGGAAGTTGTGAGCCAAATGGGGGTGGGAGCCGCCGTGGCCGCCTCCTTGGAGGAAGGAGAGGTGTTCGGCGTCCTGAATGGCGGCCGGCTGGGTGTATTTGCGGATCGGCTCGGGGAGGCGGTCGGCGAAGTCGGGGACTTTGACCCGCTGGGGGATTTCCGGTTCCGGCTTGCCGCGGGTGTGGATGACCGGGTCCTCGTTTTCGACCTGCTGCCATTCGAAGCTTTTATCGCTGCCGGTGGCATCGAAGCTTTCGCGGTATTGGCGAGCGGTGTCGAAGAGGCTGCGGGTGACTTCGGCGACGACGTCGGAACCGCGGATTTTGAAGGTGGCCGTCTCGATGGCGAAGGGGCTGTTGTACTTGGGAATCAGCTCCTCGCGGATCCGTCCCGAGCCGTGGCACACGACGCTTTCGGCGTGCTTGCCCAGAATGGCCAGGCAGGGACTGACGCAGTGGGTGGCGTAGTGCATGGGGGGGAGGCCGGGCCAGTAGTTGGGCCAGCCATCCATATCCTGCTGATGGCTGCCGCGGAGGAACTGAAGACGGCCAAGCTCGCCCTTGTCGTACAGATCCTTGACGAACAGGTATTCGCGGCTGTAGACGACGGTTTCCATCATCATGTAGATCTTGCCGGAACGGCGCTGCTCCTCGACAAGGGCGCGGCAATCGTCGATGGAGGTGGCCATGGGGACAGTGCAAGCGACATGTTTGCCGGCCTTGAGGGCGGCGAGGCTTTGCGAGGCATGGTCCGGGATGGGGGAATTGATGTGGACGGCGTCGATGTCCGGATCGCGGAGGAGCTCGTTATAGTCGGTGTAGCGTTTGGCGATTTTGAACCGGTCGCCGCACGCGTCG
>JALHPA010000667.1 GCA_022842745.1 Pirellulales bacterium | reverse complement strand
GAACTGGCCCCCTTGATTCCAGGAACGGGTGGAGATTGCTCCGCCGTCGAGGATGACTCGCCCGGAGGCGGCGATCGAAAGTGTGCCTGCGCCGCTTGTGCCAATGTTGACCGCGGCGCCGTTGTCGACGACGAGCGAAGCTGGTCCGGACTGGGCGGAATCGCCAATTTGGAGGTTGCGTGAGATATTCAGGGCGCTGGATGGACCGCGGACGCGGACCGTGCTCGATTGGCTAGCGGCCGCCTTAATGTTTGCGTCCGCGGCATCGGTTCGTGCTCCGGACAAAACATCGAGCGAGGCGGTTCCGCCGTCGCCGACGTGGAGCGTGCCAGCGACAGAGAGGCGGGCGCCGGGGCCGTTTACGGTGGCGTTTGCGCTGCCGCCGGAAAACTCGCCCAA
The DNA here is from genome assembly GCA_022842745.1 of Pirellulales bacterium. Classification (GTDB taxonomy): domain Bacteria; phylum Planctomycetota; class Planctomycetia; order Pirellulales; family JALHPA01; genus JALHPA01. The sequence goes on along the minus strand of JALHPA010000667.1, from coordinate 2,553 downwards.
CGTGAGTTCGCCCGCTTCAAAGCGCGCGCCGTCAGCAATTTCGATCGAAGCGGCGCCGCGACGACCCCAGGCTGCCGAACCGGTGACCAGGATGGTGGCGTTTGCGCCAGTGGCGGAAAGGCGAGCGACGCTTCCGGGCTCGACGGCCAAGCGCAGGTTGTTTGCGGTGGCCTGGCTTGCTGGACCGGCATTGAGTTCGGCCCAGCCGGCGATGCCGATATCGAGCGGTCCAGCGACTTCGAGCCGCGAAGAGGGTCCGGCGAGAAGAATCGATCCATGACCGGAACTGGCATGACCGAGCGAGACGAATTCATCGCGGAGGATCGCGCCTTGGTCAATCCAGATCGTTCCACGCCCCAGTTCGCCGATCTGAATGCCTGAGCTGCCGGTCCACCGGGCGTTGGACCGAAGGCGCAGCGATCCTTGGGAGGCGGGTTCGATTCCCAACCTGAGACGGCCTCCGTTCAATTGGCCCCCTTCGACCAGCAGTTTTGCGAGCGCTCCAGGGACGCTGCCTACTTGGAGTTCATTTTCGACGACGACGGGATGGCCGGCCAAATCGAGGGACACCGCACCGTGGCGAAACTCCAGGTTTCCAATGGTCTCAGGAGATGCAAATGTGACCGAGTATTCGGCGGGTAGGTCGAATATCGCGCGATCCGTTGGTCCAGGGATGCCGAAAAACCAGTGCGAAGGGACGCGGTACAGACCTCCTTCGATTTCGATCCAGGCCGACTCCGCGGACGAGGCATAATTGCCGAGCAACGTAAGGAGGATGAACGACAAAGGCCAAGCAATTGGCGCAATGGGGGGGCGTGCCAAGCAGCCGGCGTAAACGCCCATCGTTAGAATCTTGCCCTGGTCGCGCATTGGGAGGCCAATGGGGGACACCGGTTGCGGAAAACGCGGCGGCGCGATCCGTCGGCCGACCTGGCGGGCACAGTATACGGTTGTTCCGCGATAGGATCCAGCAGCGAATCAGGCGAAAAGCGAAAATGGCGGCCAGGTCAATTTGCCGAGGGCTTGGCGGGCAGGGAGGCGATCCACTCTCGAATTAGAGCGACGCCTTCCGCGTGGACCAGCCGTTTTCCGAGTTCTGGCATCATGATTTGCGCCTGGTCGGAAGCAATGCGGTAAAGAAGAATCGACTGGTCGGGTTGGCCGGGGACGATGTCGTAGAGTCGGCCCCCGGTGCCGCGTCCGGCCGCGACAGGGGACTTGAACACGCCCCATTTGGCCGGCGCTCGTTGTGCGAAGCTGAGGTCGAGGCCGGAGTTGCGGGCGGGACCCTTAGAACTGTGACAATGGGCACAGTTGATCTCGAGCCAGGCGCGAGCGCGCTCGTCGAGCGATCCGGTGGCCGAGTCGTTCCAGACCGCCAGCCGCGGGGCGGCGGAGAAAGACGATGGGCCGCCTGTCAGGATTCCCAACCGGCGCCAGTGGTCGAGCTGATTTTCGGTTCCGTCAGCATAGGCGAAATCGCGATTCAATTGGCGGGCGGTGGGACCAATCGGCTCAAGCGCGCGGTCGTCATCGGCCGCGTTGGTAACGTGGCAACCTTTGCACTGATTGACGTTGGGAATGAGGTACTGGTTGCGCCGGATCGTCCCGGCGGGGGTTTGCCAGGCGACATCGACCTCGCCGCCGGCGACTTCGAGGACGGCTTCGGTTTGAGCGTCGTTCCAGATGTAGGTATTCGCGGTCCAGCCGGAGTCTTCACGGCGAAGGATCCGCGTTTCGAGCAAGCGGCGGCGGGGCGCGGCGGATTTGGCGTCTGGATCGTCAACCGCGGTCGGGAGGAGAAACGTCTTGGCGATAATCGTGCCGGTGGGAAAATCAAAGGGGGCGGATTCGTGGTATTGGATTGTGGCGCTCGCGGGGAGCTTGATGAAGCGGAGCTTGTCGGTGTAATCGGAAAACAGGGGCGTGTTGAGATCGTAGGGGATTACGCCGGGGGCAGGTTTTTGAAGGGCGGAATCGCTCACAAACAAATTGTAGGCGGAGAGGACTTGCGGCGGACCGGCGATGGAGGGGGGGGCATCAACGGTTTTGTCGCCGCTGTCGCATCCAGACAGGCCAAGAGGGGCAAAGAACAGCGCAAGGAAGAGAATGCGGTAAGCTGCCGGCCACCTCGGCGTACGACCTGAGGGGAGCATCACTGCACCTCTTGAAGACGAACCGGCGGCAACGGTGGTTGAGCAGCGGCGTGGGCCGCGAGGTCGCGGCGGATTTTGGGCATGCGGCCTTGCAGCGGTTCAAAATTGCCCAGGTCCAAATTGACGAAATTGGCGCTGCCATTGTCGTGGATGGCGATTCCCAAATCGCCGCCAATCTGGCCGGACTTTTGTTTTTGTTCGTCGACGATGCCGTCGATCACAATGGAGGCAAACTTGCCGCCAGTGAACGGGGATAGCAGGGAACCCAACTGACCGCCGGGGCGGGCGCCGCCGCCGACGAAGTGGTTGTGGTGGATACTGATTTTTTCAGGATAGGGATCGTACTTCGGATCGTCGTACTTTAGCTGGGTCGTTAGGTAGCTGAGCACGACCACAT